>CBFGNP010000008.1:0-18224 GCA_965650095.1 uncultured Pedobacter sp.
GTGGTATGGGCCGGGATCGAACCGGCGACACATGGATTTTCAGTCTTTGTGTCTAATATTGATTATCAATTAGTTACAGTGATTTTTGTGATTTTACTAAAGTTTTCCGGAAGTTTTTGAAAATTACGTTCGTTTTCTCCACCAAAACAGCACCCCGCCAATAATCGAAATTACGATTATAATGATCACTATACAAACCGGTATTTTAATTGGCTGCTTATCGACCGTCTTCGACTTATCCTCAACTCGTGTGGTGGTCGTTATCGCTTCCTGCTTTCTGGAATTGGTTGTAATGTCATTTTGCTTAGTTGTCACCCTATCCAGCTTGACAGGGACCAACCGGGCCCTTAGCGTAGCAACCGAAGTTAGTACGCCAGTAATCGGGTTCAGGTGGAGACTTACATCTATAAGATCATTTTTAATTGCGGTCATGCCATTGATAAGGCTATCCATATTTAACGGCACCTCCTGCACCACGGTTGCGCCTGGTATGGTTACGGCGGTATCCACTCGCTCTGTGATGATGGTAGTAGATTTATCTACGGTCACCCCAACGCTATCAGTCCGGCGATCTTGGGTAATCTCTACCTTATGAGATTCCTTCAGCTTGAACACCTCACGAAAGGCACCGCAACTGGATAGCAGCACGGGCAGAATGAGGAGTAGCGCGAGCCGTCTCATAACTGTTTGATAAGTTCAGCCAGTTCAGCGGTCTTTATAGTTACGCTGTCCAGCTTCGTATTGACAGGCTGAGACACGACCTGACTGACTGGCCCTGTTGCCGGTTCTACATTCGTTGAGGTTGCGCCGGTAAAGAATAGCACCAACGCAGGTAGTATAAATAACTTTTTCATTTCTTGCTTTTAATTAGTTTCTTAACTGTTTCGAGCGCTCCATTCAGGTTATTTAGGGATGTGTCTACGTTCTTACTTACACTGTCCTGACGCGCTTGTATTGGCACCATCTGTTTAGGTAGTTCGCGTTGAACGCTCCTGCGAACCTCATCAATCATTTCTTTCTTTGACAGGGCATTATCATTTAACCTGGCTTGTTGCAGATCGCTATTCATTTTTATTACCCATACATTCAGCCCCACCGAGATTACCAGCAGAGCGGCAAAAGGATTCTTCTGTATTGCAGCAAACAACCTATCAAACATTCTTTCAATCCAAGCAGCTTTACGGTCAACCATGTCCTGTTTACCGGGCGTGTTGTTTTCTTCTGGCATTATAACCTTATATAATTAGTGCCCGGAATGAAATCTTTTGCTTTGTACTTTGCTTTTAGCTGCGACAATGTGTTACCATTGGTCTTTTCAAAATGAGGGTAATCCTTTATTGACCTGAAATCACCGCCCCAGGTAAAGCCATGTTTTTTAAACGCAGCAACAACCTTCATCCAGTTTGCATCAACCTTCCATGCCATATCCCCGTTAATAAGGTTAACAAAATCAATGGCTAGTGAATAATTATGCATGGAATCACCACCCTTTGCATTGGTAACGATCTGCCCGGGCTTTGTCCGGCCCTGAGCGTATAAAGCGTCACTGCGCTCAAAGGAACGGTATGCTTCTGTAATAAACGGGTGTACACCGACAGGAGTTACCCTGCATGCTTCTGTATAAGCATCAATCGCAG
This sequence comes from uncultured Pedobacter sp., assembly GCA_965650095.1. GTDB lineage: Bacteria > Bacteroidota > Bacteroidia > Sphingobacteriales > Sphingobacteriaceae > Pedobacter. The sequence goes on from CBFGNP010000008.1 coordinate 1,638, forward strand.
CTTGTCTAATTGCCGGATGAAGCTGGTTTAATCGCTCAATTGATTTTGGGTCAGTCGCCATATCTCACTCACTATATCTATAACAACAAATGTACTGCTGTGCTTCGCGCGGGTGGTGTTGGCGGGTTTACGTGTTGGGTTTGGTAAATCGGAAAATCAATTAGGGTTCAAAATATATCAATTGTAACGAAAATGTTACAAAAAGGTTTTTACCCATTTTAATGCGATATAAGAGCGCGTCGCAATGAATGACGGTACTATACATTTTATTACTATTTGGTAATAGTAATAGTTTAAAGTTGTGTTTACAACAAATTGCATTGTACAATATAACACAAAGTAAATAATAGCATTAACCACGTAAAAGTCATCATTGACGTAAAATAACGTAACCGTACTTGTAATATGAGACGTAGGTTATATATTTGTGTACACAAACAAAATTGAAAGCCAAAAACTTTATAGTTAATGGCTTGTTTTGTTAGAAGATTAACGTTAAAAATTTAAGATCATGGACGATAAAAATTTATTTTGTACAGATTTTCTGTTTTCCAAAGGCAGTTTTCTGATAGGAGCCGGATCAGTAATAAATTTATCCGGTAATTACTTTGAATTTAATACATCTAATTCTGACACAGAAGCAGATGAAAAAGCAATCAGGAACGACTTTAGAATGATTGGCCAGGATATAGTTGAAGCGGGGAAAGTCTATGAATGCAAAACGCATAAAAAAGACCAAACCAAACAAAAACTATATTGTGGAGCAGAAGAAGAATACTAATCACCATCAATCTAATAAACATCTTGAGCAATTAATAATTGAGTCTAACCCTGACGCATTCAAGGGAGTTCCAAAAGAAAAAAGTAAAGAAATAGTAAGAGCTGTGGCGATTTCTATTAACAAGAGTCATAGCGGGCCAATACCCGATGCTGAGACCTTAAGTGAATATAACAATGTTATCCCAGACGGGGCTAATAGGATTATGATCATGGCAGAAAAACAGTCAGAGCACAGGATTGCTATGGAAAATAAAGTAATATCTTCTCAAATTATTCAGAGTAATTTAGGACAAATATTTGCACTTATAATAGGTCTATTTACTATCGGAGTAGGCGCTTGGTGTATCTGCTCAGGGTACGAATTTGGAGGAGGATTTTTAGGAGTAGGAGGTGTTGTAGGATTAGTTACAGCATTTATACAAGGTAAAAATTCCCAAAAGAAAGATCTTAACAGTAAAAAACAGTAACACCTCCCTCTCAATTATGGTATAGGGGATTTTTATTTTAACTCCACTAGTCGCGTACCCCCCTAATTTTGATACTTTTGTACCATTGACAAGTGTGGTGGAATCCCCCCCCCCATCTAGTAGTTATTTACTATTGCACGCTGCTTGGATTTTTGTTTATCTTTGGTGGAAAGACCTAACAAATGAAAAGATCTATATTAGCGTTCGTCATATTCGCCTCGGCAATTTCTTCGTGTAAAAAGGATGATTTCACATCATCAATTAAATTAGACTCAACCGAATTAACTTTAAAAGTCGGAGAACGTCATCAATTCCAGGTCACTAGGGCCGATCAAGTGTACACAGTAGAGGAATTTTCCTGGGCATCATCTGACGGCTCTGTTGGCGACGTAAATGGGTCAGGTCAATTTCATGCTGGTAAAGAAGGCATTGCAACCGTTACAGCCACACACAGTAAACAGAGCAGCATTGTGCTCAAATGCAAAGTAACGGTAGTAAAATAACTATGACCAAGCTATCCCCAAGTCATTAAATGAAATAAGAATCCCCCTGGAATAAACAGCCTCATATACCCTTTTTAATCCTCCATCTGTATAAGCGGCTACCCTCCTGGTTGTGGTTACTCCCGTACCTCCACTAACAGCTATGTTACCCGAAATAGTCAGTCCTGCTACTGAAGTGGCACCTGCTACTGTGACACCTCCATTCAGTTCACTATCTCCATCGACGACCAAATCTTTAGATGTATAAAATCCAGTTCTACCCATAGAAGAAAATCCAACATAAGATCGCCAATTCCAAAAATACCATTTTTTAATTCCACTTATACCAATTTACTAAGAAGTAATTAAGGCCAATTAAAAACCGTTTAATCGCTCTTTAAATAGTGATTTTTTGGAGTTTTTTAGCTGAATTTATTTGCAAAACCGGATGTTTATTATTATCTTTAAATACTGTTTGATGTTCGGAATATCATATATTTGAAGCTGAACATTAAAGCAAACTAAATGAAATTCTCAATCTTAACGCTTTTCCTGTGTAGCATACTCACACTTTCATCCTGTAAAAAGGATACCCCGCCGCCGGATGATCCGACGGTAGAAGATCCTTGCGATAAAATCTATGAAAGTTATCAGTTACTTGTCGATAAGGACGGTAAGCCATTATGGATTAGCAGAAGACACGGCACCTGGGATGTTGTAGGTGATAATGACTGGGTATATGCTTATCGTGATTGTGGCATAACTAAAAGATAGCATCTATTTTTTAAAAAGGTAAAAGCCTATCAAACGTAAAATTCAATAGGCTTTTGTTTATGACCAAGCAATACCAAGATCATTAAACGAAAGAACTAGACCTTTGCTATATACTAATTCATGAATCCTTTTCAATCCGCCTGAAGTAAAGGCGGCCACTCTAACGCTTCCTGTCCCGCCAGCGGTTCCGTTTGCTTGTAAACTTCCTTTTATATTAAGATTCGCCTCAAAAACACCGTTTCCATCCACATTTAAAGTGCCAGTAGTATCTATACCGTCCTTTGTTATAGTAGTTTTCTGTGTGCCACCTGCATTAGACGCTTCAAATGATCCTGTAGTGAATACTTTTTTTCGGCCAACAGCTGTAAAACCATCTGCGTCATTGATACCGTAACCAATAGCTATACCAACATCACTATTTGGGTATATATACATGACTGTAGCCGTAGGCACATCGTATCTAGTTCCGATCCACGTTCCATTACCGTTAGAATCAAACACCTGAACTGAATCTTCATAAGTCCCATTCTGAACGGCAGAATCAGCGTCTACGTTTAATATCAGCTTATCGTCCCTAAAAAATGACAAATTCTGACCAGCCTCTGTCATTTCGAAATAGGTGCCAGATTCAGCCGTCTTAATGTTCCTTACCCCCAAATTCTCTATATACGCCAATGTTGCAAGCAAAAGATCTGTAGCCACACTTTCAAATTGACCTCCAAATGCATTCCATTTAGATGTATCAGTTGGTAAAGTACCAGGCGTAATTGTTCCTGCATCGGTGCGGGTTACATAGTAGTCACTGCCGTATTTAACAGCCTGTATGTTGGTAGCAGAACCTACATAAGTCTTACCAGCATCAAAATCACCTCTGTAATTTAAGAACGGCCCCTGAGCACCTGTGTCGCCAGTCTCACCTTTCAACCCAGTAAACCTTGTTGGTGGTGACCATGTCCCTACCAAAGCCCCAGCCGATGTTTTTAAGGCGCTGGTAATCCAGCCATATTCTGCCGCTCCTAACGTAGGCTGTGCGACTGTCCATCCGGATGGATCAGCATCGGTAGAAACAATTGAAGGCGCAACTGTTGTGCTGCCATTCTTTGCGAATCTAAATTCAGTATAATTGCCATCCGAACCGTTTGTGCCGTTAGTACCGTTCGTGCCATCTGTACCTTTAATAAGAGACCATGTGTATGCTGCCGGGTCAGTACTATCTGCTAATGTAAAGTCTACATATTGACCTAGGTAACTACCAGGAGTTTCACCGCTGCTAGCTGTAAAAGTTGCGCCTGCATCATTACTATATTTTATATGCAGGTAACTTGTTTGTCCATCAGCCCCGTTTACCCCAGGTATACCGTTTGTACCGTCAGCACCGTCTGCACCTTTAAATAAAACCCAATTGTAATCGGCTGGGTCACTTGAATCCAATGCTGAAAAATCAACATAAGTACCAATGTAACTGCCTCCTGTCTGATTAAAGTTTACAGTACCATCTGCAGAATCAGCATAAGCTAAGTGAAAATATGACGTCTGCCCGTTTGATCCAGCCGGGCCAGGTGTTCCGTCAGTTCCATCAACCCCTGGCAATCCATCTGCCCCGTCTACACCTTTTTGGGCATACACCGTCCAGTACGCGTTTTCGGATGGCGCCTGATCATTAGTGGGTGTTATATTTTTGTAAAGCCATGTCGTGCCGCCAAAAGTAGCGGTGTCACCATTGTAATAAGTTGCACCCGGTACATACGGGCCGCGGTAAGTCGTAATAGGCGCAGAAATTCCACCTGCATTTTGGGTGATGCCACCTCTTATAGTTAGTCTGTCAGGGGTAGTTACATTCCAGTCCATTCCAGAATCTTCGTTGCCTAAAGACATCTGGCCTGTTGTTAGATCAATAAACATAGACTCATCCAGTGATTTAATCCTCCCAGCTGTAATCTGATCGCCAACAATGAATACCATGCCTTTAGTAATGGCATTATCCCGGCGACCGTCCAGTACAGGGAACAACACACCGGCCTGTAATATCCAGAACCCTGCTATACTCTCAGCCAACTTCACATCTGTGGCCAGTTCCCATGTACCGACATTAGTTGACTTGCTTATTTTAGCATATAGGTAATACTTACTTGCATCAACCAATCCGGTAATATTATAAGCGGCCATTTCCCAAACGAATGTTGTGTCAGGGAGTTTAAGGTCGTAATGTATCAGCTGACCGGCAGTGGCAGCAAATGAATTAGGGTCACCGTCTACATTAGGCTCAAAAGATACGCCGCTGATATTAAAATTGGTAGCTTTCGCTCCTACTGAAAGAAACAGCGTTTCAATAGATCCCGGTTTAATCTTCTCAGTGTAATAATTCCCTTCAGGATCAATCACGCTATCACGCAGGTTCAACAAGTTCGCGCTATTCCTCCTGGCCTGTTCAGCTGAACGAAGGTCTATTGTTTTCACCTCATGCCTCTGTATCAGCTTCTCGTCCCTTAACCTCTGCTGCGCGGTATATGTCACGAAATTGGCAATGGTAATTTGAATTGCATCTTCATCAGTGATTATTCCATACAGGATAAAGTCAAGCGGGTAACTGATTTCGGTAATCCGGATTGTTGCATCAAGGCCTAGCCGAGTATCTTTGAAGTTCACCCTATCACCTGGTGCTACTGATAGGCTATTGTCCCGGTAGTGAATTGGATCCATGGTTCCGCCGTACTCAACACGAGGAACAGAATTTTCTAATACATACTGGAGGGTTTCATCATCAACCATATCCTCGCCAGCAGTAACATACGATTCCGGCAAATCCATGTCATAAAGCACGTACTTATCGCCAATTGCTGCCTGGAAAGTCTCGTTTGGAAGTACGATATTGTTACTGTTAACATAGCCTTTGTATGTAATTACTTTAGTTGTCGGGTTGTAGTCAGTAATTACAAATTCTTCCCCGGCAAGATCCCCCGTAGTAAAACCGATTTTCGGCTCCAAACCCTCAATAACAGCATCCAGTATGTCAAAGTCCAGTGAGCTATCTGTAAGGGTAGATGAAGGGTTGCCATACGTAACGCCAGTGGCCGTTCCTTCACGTTCCGGAACAATCTCATCATTTGTATATTGGCCCTCTTTAATTCCATACAGTTCGATATTATTGGTATGGTAACCCGGATCAAATGTTAATCTACGTTTGCCGCCCCGATATCCGGCAGGTAAATTACGTGTGCCACCAAAGCCGTAAACTTTGGTAACCACATTTTTATCAGACACGTAATTTCTTGTAAGGTTGTACAGTCCATTCCCCATCCCATACTCAAAAGAAAGTGCAGTATCACGGCCAATCTTCGGTATCATAGTGATTTCCTTATCTATATTGTCGAACTCCAAACCGAATTCCTCAGCAATTAAAAGGATAGCTTCGTGACAAGTTACGTTCGAGAATGTGATATGTTTTTCAGGCGTATCTGTCACTTCACCAAGCGTCCACCCCGGATCTATTTCATTGATATTAGTTAGAAACAGGGTCATTAAAAGAAAAGCATTACCGTAGTAGGTAAACTCAGCCTCCCCCTCATCCAAAAACAGCTTATCGTGCCAGGTGTACTTTGGCCCTTCAAAGGTTATATTGTAGGTAAGCTGATCATCAGCGTTAAGGTCAGGAACAGTGTTTACCTTAAACTTTATCCCGTTTAAGGTAATATAGTCTTCAATCTGAATATCCAATACATCCGCAACACGCACATCACTCACCACAATCTTGTGCTGGTTCATCAGTCCATGGCTAAACATGGCATTTTTACCGCCAGTTGTTATTGTAGCAACTACATCAACCCCTCTAAAAACTTCTAACTCCATTCCTTCTATCCTGCCTCCTAATTGTGTATTATTGTGCGCCTACTCCAGCAAATTTGCTCTTGAATGTAGATGTATCGACTACAGCCTCAGCAGCCGTATCTTTGTAGATGTTACCATCATTGCGGATTATTTTAGTGTCTGACATATTGTTCAGCATTGTAGAAATGCCAGCCACAACGTTTCTCTGATCAGGCGATATCTTATTCATTTCAAAGCCTAGGTTATTGAAATATTCAACGGTGCCAAAAGTGTTATATAAATCAAGCATCTGACCTTCCCAATCCTTTGAAGTATTTAGTCTGCCCGCTGTGTTATTGTATACGCGCGCATTTGCCGGTTTAAATCCGTTTATCTGTTGATCGGGCGTTACTTGCAGTTCAATAGGACCATATTTTAATGAGTTCCATGCTATATTATTGAAAATCTCCACGACGGCAGTTACATCGTGACTGTAAAGCCATGCCCGAATTAGTCTTCCTTGGTGGTTTGTTACTTTATTGCTGTAGAACCGGCCGTTTCCGTTAAGCATAAAGATGCCGTTGTCTACGTTTGATGATCGGTTTACGTTATCAACTACATTATGATGGATATTGTAATTCCGGGCATTACCCAAATAACACACCATGCCTGGGTTTTCCGAATTTTTAAACGAACAACCATACATTTCAAAATTGTCAATCATTCCCAGGTGAACCCCATTTTGCAAAGCCCCGTTTGAATGGAAAAGCGTACCACAATTATCTGAATGAATGTCCCGCAAAGTAATCCCATTGATAAACGATCCCTCTTTACCATTATAAGCTAATGTGTACGCGTCCTGCATCACGATTTGGTAATCCTGTATATCCTTTGTATTGAACCCGGATAGCGTAAGTCCTGAAATAGCACCGGTTATTTCAATGGCGCGTCTACCTGTTTGAAACAAGACTTTGCCCGCCCCAGTAATGGAAACGTTTTTATAATTGTGGATCCTGACAGTATCAGTGATAATACCAGGTTTGATAATAAAATCAACGTTTTCAATATCTTTTAATTCAGATAATTCTTTTGCAGTAATCTCCCTGGAGTTGCCTGGTGTTATGATCACCGGTCCGGTTGGTATTTTAGCTGTTTTATAAGACGATTTCACATCAATGTTATCCATGGAAGGTATAGCCTCCTTTCCATCATCAAAAACAACCATATCTTTTCCCAGGGTGTAGTTGATTCTTTTTCCGTTTTCTATTATGTACGGCATAATGTAATTTTTAAGGTGTAAATAATCCCATTTCGGTTAATTTCGGCTTCCATGAATTCACCGCTATAATTTCCCGGCCCGCATTATTAGGGTGTATATGGTCATTTGCCGGACTTTCATAAATTGCGTTTAGGTTATCCGATCCATCATTCAGCAAACCGGTATGAGTGCTGCAAATACCATCAGCCCCGGTTATTGGGTTTGCCCCTTCTCCCCGTATTGATTCATTAAGTAAAAGCCAATTTGCGTATGAGTAACCAATGGCATCAAGTCGCTCTTTACATGGCGTCATGGTTGAAAGGATGATTTTAACGCCGTCTTTCCCGTTGGCCCTTACGTAGTCTACTAAAGTTTGATAGGCCGATCTTATATCAGCAATTGCATTACTGTTGGATAGGTTATTTACTCCGATTTGAATAATTACCCAGTCGTATGTATCTTTATTAGGGTCAGCCTCGAAAATGGCTTGCTGCTGCTCAATGGTATCGCCACCTACCGCCTGATTAAGCACATCGTAACCGGCCGAATAGTCGCCGCTGGTATACAGGTAATGGGTAATACTTTCCATACCCTCGTAATTGGCTACAATGCTATCACCAATTGCCAGCCCCTTTGTCGGAATCCTAGCCGACGACCCAATGACATAATTTACACTTGCCTTCATGTTATATATCAGTTAATCCCCTGCCTTGTGGCTTATTTATTACGGCGCTTCCCCCGGCCGTATCATATTCGACAGAACAGTCAGCAACCGGAGTTGAGGTGACAACGTAATCTTTAAAATAAACCACTGTAGTTCTGTCCGTATCAATAATGCTCACTCTAAAAGTACTCGGCGTTGTAGCCCCTGACACCCTTTCCAGGTCAACAAATTGTCCTGTTGTTGGCTGTGTTGGAAGATCTTCATCAATAGTATCCCTGGTATCAACGACGCGTAGCACACCTTCAACATTCACCTCAATGTCTATAGCTTTGAAATTACCCAAACTGCCAGCAACATAGTTTACGCTCATTTTAGTGTTTGCGGAATTTGCTTGGTAAATAAAAGCGATATGTCCACCTACTGCAAGGCGTTTGCCTGGCTGTCCCTGACCGAAGCCGTCACCGGTAATTTTCCAGGTGTTATTCGTTGGCTCTAGTGGCGGCGTACCAGTCAATACCGATAAATCTAAATAATCATTGCCGTCAATTAAACTCGTATCTCCACCAACGGCAGAAATGAAGTTGTTACCGGCAATTGTTCCCGCTTGTGTTTCGCCTGCTATTGCTTTAGTTCTGGCCTGGTAATAATTGGCTAATATAGCGCCAGATCCGAAGTTTATCAGCGTACCGGCAACATAAGCAGTCCATGCCCCACTATTAACCCTATATTCTAAATCGTCCGGGTATTCTGCATGCTCGAAACTTATTTCCCTAGTGACAGTATCTACAACTATGGTCGGCGCTTCTGGTTTAGGCAGTCCGCTACCTTCTCCAATGTTATCAAAGCCTATCAGGCCGATATGACCATCGCCTAATATCTCGAATTGGTCAGGGCTCAATAAACTTTCAGGTAGAACCTTCGGATTCATGCCGTTAGTTATAATCCCACTTATGAATAACGCATCATACAGCGCGTTCACCGACGCTGTTACTGCATTTATTTCAGCTGCAGAAACCCTTCCGGCCGACGTAGCGCCTTCGTTTTCTACTTTTGTACCTAAGTTTAATTTTGCCATGAGTTATAATATTATTGGTAGTGAATAGGGCAGTCCCCCTGTTGGCGATGGTGCCCCCATTTCCATGAACATCACCTGAAATTGTATATCGAGTTTCATCGCTATTTTCCCTGGATAACCTGCAAGCGGCGTTAACTTTTTGGCACCAGGTGAATTAAGGTAAAAAGCCGAAAATGTTTGTTTTAGATCGTAACTATAGATAGCCCTCGCGCCCTGGGATTTTAGCAAATCCCACAAAGCTAAGTACCTAGCCCAAAAATCACCTTCATCGTCTGCAATGAGATAACCGGAAAGAGTTACGGTTTTATCGTCAAAGACCCTTTGAGTAAGGTCATACTGCCGTCCATTCTGCCTCTTCCAGTCCTTACTGTATACCTCCTTAGACTTGTATAGCTGTAGTAAATCATCACCTCCAGTCTCAATCATCCATCTGAAAGATTCCCAAAAATCAAATGAGTCGATAGAATATTGACCAGTAAAATCATCCCTCACTATAACCTGCATAGCACAAAAATAGCCCTTAGTATGCGCCTGTTAGGGTTGCAGGGCTTACTAAGGGCTGTTGATAAAAGTTAATCCCTTGCTGATTTTACTGGTTTAGTATTAGTTGCAATCGTGGTTAGAGTGTTCTCGATTGCCTCTAACCGATTTGTATTGCTCTGTATTGCGTCGTTGCTGTTGGCAATTCTTTCCAAAGCAGCCAACTTACTCTGGCCAATCCTAAGAAACTCCCCGTGGTTCGTTACCACAACCTGCCCCTGAGCTACCAACTGCTTTGTTAAATCGAAGTTGCCACGCCATAATCCTTCCAATCGTTCGGCGGTAGGCTGGTTGACCGATGCGGTAAGGGTATTGGGTTTAAGGGCGGTTTGGTCTGATGAGGATTTATCCCCTGTCAATTTAATACCGGTAGCCGCCTCCAAATCCTCTATATCCTGCTTTGCTTTTTCAGCCGCTTTAGTGTATGCCGTACGCAATGCAGCAATATCGTCAGCTGACAAGCCGCCGTCTTTTGACAGGTCAGCAAATTGGGTGTAGAAAGCCTGCAACTGTTGCTGTATTAGCTCACCTTTAAAGCCGTTCAGAATAGAAGTACGTATTGTGTCTTCAAATGACTTTCCAAAATCCTGCGTTCCATCAGTAAGGGTGGTAATAAAGTCATCAGCAATCTGCGAAAGGGATGAACCTACGTTTTCAGAATTCAGGTTATTGGCTAATTCCTTAGCTGATTCATTGGCTTTTATAAGGTTTTGAACTATGGTAGAGGTTGAAGCATCAAGCTTTCCTTCATCCAGTAATCTTTGCAGCGCATCCATATCTGCAGGCAACGAGTTCAGCTGCTTTCTAAAGTTTTCAATAGCTTTATTACCCCCTGTAGATTGCAATTGCCTTACCGTGCCAGTTGAGTTCAATTCTTCAACAAACTTATCAACTGTTTTATCCCCAGTAAGCTGATACTTCCCTTTCAACTGATCCTGATACTTTGCCTCAGCCTCGTTTGCCGATTTCATTGCCTCCGCATATTTAACCAGTCTATCGGTCCCGTAGGCGTCATCCAATAAAGCGATCTGCCTTTCCAAGGCTTTATTTACGGCCTCTGTCTGCTTGTTCTGTAAATCTCTCGCGTACGCCGCCTGTTCCTCACGTTCCTGGGAACGATCGAATAATGAGAAAACTGTTTTAAAAATTGATATTCCTGCCCACAGTATACCAAGCCCTGCGCCAAGCTGGCCAAGTGTATCGCCTTTTGACCCAAAGTCGCCGAAATCTTTAATACCCTTTTTGATATCCCCAACTTTACCGACGACATTCCCTATAGTTGAAAGTACTTTTCCGAATTCCTCATTTAGTTCTCCAACTTGGCTGGCAACATTTGAAATTTCATTACCTAGATCCTGCAGTGCCCGACCCGATCCTTCTCGGATGGTTTTTTCTATTTGGTTGAAATAGGCTTTTATTTTTGCAATCTCCTCAGGATCGGTTATTGCTTTGGACAAAATGTCTTTATCCAGCTTTCTCCGAGCAAATTCGACCTGTTTCAATGCGCTCTTTGTAGATAGGTCATCTATCCCTTTAAATAGCGCCTCATAGGATTCAAGTTTTAACGCATTAGCATCGTCAAGTTCTTTTAAATCCTTCTCATAGGCTTTTGTGCGTTCGGACAGTACAGCAGGGTTGTTTTCCAGCGTAACTTTATCTGCCTCATAATTGGCAATTAAAATCTTACGCTTTTCAGCATAATCCATGAACTCCTTCAACAATGCGTCAGTTCGCTTTTGCTCCTCTTGTAGAGCGACATTAGTAGCTTCCTCAAGAACCTTCTTCTGCTTCTCTACGAATTCACCATTCCCAGCACCCCCGCCTTTGGCCTTATCATCACCTAACAATTTTGATTGCCTTTCTGCCAAATTTTCCAGATAGGTTTGGTCAACGTTTATAAGTTTAGAATACCGCTCCTTTGCCTTTTCTTCTCCAAAATCTGTTTTGAACCTTTCGAAATCGGCATAAAGTCCTTTTTGCTCATCCAAAGTCTTTTTAAGAGTTTCAGCAGCCTGTTTGTCTCTCAAAGCGTCAGTTTCCGATGTCTCTGCCACTAAAAGCCCAGAAGTATCCACACGAACCCCTTTTTTCTTATTTGCCGTACTGTTGTTAAATGCTTCAGCTTCCTTTCTTAACTTTGCGTACTTAGCTTTTACATCTTCTATCTCTTGATCGTCATCGCTAAGACGTTTACGTTTTCCCTTATCATTGAGCTCGTTTATTCGCTCTTGAAGTCTACGTTGAGCATTCAAAGCAACTTCCATTGCTTTCAATTCTGCTTTAGTCAAATCAGATTCATTCGCAGATGATGGGGCAGTAGAAGGTTTAACCACAGATTTAGGAGTAAAACCAAACTTTTTTTGAAGATCTGTCAGCTGATCATAATAAGATTTAGCCCGTTGAGCCTGAAACTTAAATTGTTCAACGGTCATTTTCTGCTCTTTAATACTTCCAGTTTGAACAGCAGCCCCGTAGTTGGCGTAGGAATCTAAGGCAGTATCGTACGTCTTCTTTACATTTTCAAGGTACTTGTTGAATCCGGCCGCTCCTAAATCCTTTAGTTTGTCCGGGTTAAATGCTCCCTCACCGAATATAAACTGTTGATTTGCGTTGTTGTTTCTTGAAACCTTATCAAATGATTTTGTAAAGTTGACGATATCGCTGCCAACACTATTACTATTCGTTAACCTGGTCCAAAATTCTTTCCAGCTATCTGAGTTTACGAAATTATTAAACTTATCAAGGGCATTTGTGGCTCCATCGACAATACCTTTGAACATTGCAGTAATTCTACCGGAGGTGGTAATCTTTGTGATCGTATTATCAAACTTCTCTAAACTACCAGCAAGGTTCTCGTTCTTCAAGGCGAATTGCTCTGCCGACAGGCTCGCTTCATTAAAATCTTTGGTCGCTTGCTCTATATGTCCGTTCAGGCTTTCCTGATGTCCAGATAAAGCCGATACGGTTTGGGAAACCCCAGCACCAGTTAGCCGTAGCGACTTTAAAATATCATTAAAGGAAGTGGTTGTTGTGCCTCCCTTAGCCAGTCCTGCAAAGAATAAGTCCAATGCTTTTTTTGCATCAGTGTTGATCGTATTGGTAAAGGTTTTTAATGTTAAGTTCGCGTCTGCTAACTTTGCAACTGCAAAAAACTTCTCTCTATTGGTCGTCAAAGCCGATAAAAGTCTCTTAAATGAAGACCCTGCTACCTCCGCGCTTACTCCATTTTCCTGTAATACGGCTCCATATGATAATATTACTGGAAGCGAAAGACCAGCCTGTTTGGCAAGTCCACCGACGCGTTCGCCAAAATCAGAAAGGAAATCACCAGTTGCTAATCCCGATTGTCCTAGGCCTAAAATAGCAGACCCAATCTGGTTAAATGATTTTTCTACATCGCCAGCGTTATTTTTTGTAACCCCAAACACATTGTCAAGCACCCCTAAAGATTTTGCGATTCCTTCTGCCCCACCTTCAAGTTCCCCAGATAATGAAACGGCCAATTGGTCTACAGCGGCAGTGAACCCTCCAAGCTGATCTTTAGCAATACCAAGTTGCCCCCCGATAGTTGCTATGTCAATTAGCCCCTTTAAAGATGTCCTAGTATCTAACTTCTTCAGCTGCTCAGCGAGGTTCTCCGCTTCAATTGCGGTCAACCCAGCTGTACGGCGTACATCTGACAATGAATCTGATATCTCAGCGTTACTCCTTACAATTTGCCCCCCTGCAGATAATATAGCTGTTGCCCCAAGATAGGTCGCGGTTAAACTTTTAAGCCCGTTTAATGCGTTTTCGTACTGACCAACTTTTCGGGTATGGACACCCATCGTAGCGTCAAATTCTTTTAACTTGCCGTTCAGGTCATTGAATTCCCTAACTTTAGCACGCAATTCAGGTGTCATTTTACGGAATCCATTTTCGGCTCCTTTAATTTCAATACCTAATGATTTTAGCTTTGCCTGTGCTGCAAAATAAGACCCATTGACTTCTTCCTGTGCCTTCCTAGCCTCTTTAGCCGCTCTAGATTCTGATTGTCTAGCGATTGTATTTGCCTTTTGCTTTGCAGTAAGATCCTGCAATGTAATAGCACCTTTCTGCCATTGATTTTGGAGAGCCAAATTCTCTTGGCGTAGTTCTTCAGACCTTAGAATAGAATCCCGCATTGCTTTGGTCATCCTTACATTTGCCTGCGTAAAATTGTCCGTTGATGCCGTTGGAAGTCCTATCTTCTTACTTGCCAAAAAACTTTCAAAATCCGCTATATCTCGTTTTGCCTGGGTGAAATCTACCTTACCCTTAAATCCTAATAAATCACTCATCTCCTTGCTTGGTTAAAATAGTTCCCATAAATTCTTTTCTTCTGGCCGGTTCTCGGTGCTGCCCGCTGCCCGGGTCTTTTCATCAGATTCAGTTTTTGGGATACTTGCCAGGTACAGCAAATAATTATCCCATGTCATGTTCATTACTACATCTGGTGTCCATCCGAAGTACTTGCATACTGATCCGATACTGCTGTGAGGGAGGCTATCAACTCGCTCCCGTCCTTTGGACTTGCCTTTGGTGTTAGGATCGTCACCGTTCCCCTCATTAAGACAATAGAATTCGAAAAATCCTTCATACATGAGTTGTTGAATGCAGCCAGCAACATTGTATACAGGTCTTCGCCGTCAACATTGTTTTCGATGAACTCGATTAATTCCGGTTCAGGCTCCAAATGGTTATTTTGGATAGCAGCCGCGACTATATAGGTGATCAGCGGAAGGTTATCGTTTACAAACTGGAAGTTATCTGCATGATCTTCATACATCTTATCAACCAGAAGAACTGCATTCCCCGCGACCCGGTACATATTAGAGGTGAGACAAGGCCATATCTCTAAAGTCCTGTGCGTTTCAAACTGCGCGGGTAGTGGGCGGGGTTTGCGCTGTAGCCAATCCCAAAAGGTGTATTTCACCACAGGTACCGGGGGCTGCACACGAATCGGAATCATAAACTGGTGCACCTTTTTACCTGTCAGCGTATCGGTAATTGATTTTAATATAAATTTTTCGTCCATTGTAGTTATGTGGTTGCAAAAAACCCCGTACCCATTGATTAGGCCGGGGCTTTTAATTCATCGCCTGACTGGCATTATTTTTTCACTTTTTTAAGGCTGTCCGGTGTTTTGACCTCATCAGCAGTGGCGGCCGGTTCAAGAAAACCTGTTCCTTTCGCCCCATGCTTTCTATATAGTTCGTCTGAAACTTCCTGTTTCGATCCGGCCTTATACTTAGTTCCTGTAGCTTCTACAAAAAAACCAGTTACAACGGTTACCTTTTGCATTATGGAGTAGATGAATCTATTACAGTCCCGTCAGCCAACACCCACTGTTTGGTGTAAACCTTATCCCTGGTGTCACCTACTTTTCGGTATGTACCAATTGACGCTGTTAATGCTAACTGTTGAACTTGGTCGAATGTTAGATTGTTCGCGTACCCAGTTTGAACGTCGGTGTTGTAAATTGTAATAATACATTTACGACCGTCCTTCATAGGGATGCTTGTAATCCTCAAAGCCAGATGAGCTATTTTTTCATCAGCATAAAATTCTACAGTTGTAGTCGTGTCGACATAGTCAACATCAAACAACTCCTGAAGCATCTCAGGGTCTTGTGAAAGTAATCCTATGGTCAGGGTGTCACCTTCTGCCGGTGCAAATAAGTTAATATATGCCCTATTACCGTCTTCCTTATTAATTGTTGATTTAGTCCCAATGTTTTTAGTCATCAGCACAGAACCTACCGCTATATTCGGCGCAGGCTTCCATGTAGCAACCACGCCTGTTAAACTTGCAGCAGCATACTCTATACCCTCAATGCCGCCTACCACATTATCTGCCATAATTTTACGTTTTATGCTCCGTAGAGCGGTTTTTAAATTGTTTTAAATTCTTCTTGTATCGAATAGTATTTGAACCCGATGTTAACGAAATAACTTCCGTCTGTGTCCCTGACTATTTCAGGAGTATCTTCCACATACACCCTGAAAGAATCTTTGTACACCCCATCCACTAAGTCGACTATTGCCTTTCCCAAAGTTTTAAGCCTTGCCTGATCAGCTACCAGGATACCTCCTTGGTTTATTTTAGGTACATATCCGTTGATATTGCCCGATCCTATTTGCTGCTGCGTATTCGTAACACCCAAACCATTCACTACCAAATCAGCTTTTTGACTGTTATCCGGTCTAATGTTCGGGTAGATCTTTCCATCAATTAAACTAGTGATAGCTGGCACATTGATCAGTGACCGGATATCCTGAACCATGTCGAAGTTGTCTTTCATCGGTTCGCCCCCCACATTTGTAGTAAGTAGGCTTCGAATGCATTGGATGAAGCTTTTATTACATCCTTGCCTTTTTTCTGAACGAATGAAGCATATTCCTCTCCTGCTACCAGTACCAGGACCACATCATCCGTCCCACTAATTTCCCTTGCGGTCTTTTCGGCCAATGCTTCGCCTTTTGCTTTACCTTCAGTCCCGGTTGCCATCAACGGAAAGTAACTTTCTGTCACAACGCTATTTCTTGCTATTGCAAAACCAACTGACGAAACCAGATTAAATGTTATGTTATTGTAAGGCTTTTTAGCTAAAGTTTTATTTCTAGCCTTTTCAGTGTAAAGCATCCCTTTTTTACGAAGGAAATTTACAACGCCCTGCACTTGTTCCTCAGCTTTGCTTTCCATATAATTATGGATTGCCTGCA
>CBFGNP010000009.1:0-18045 GCA_965650095.1 uncultured Pedobacter sp.
GGCTTCGACCAAAGCGTCGAGCTGGCTTCCGCCGGCGGGGATCTCGACCGCATAGCGCGCCTCGATCGCGCGGCTGAGCAGGCCAGCGGTGTTGGCAAGCGCCAGCCCCGTCGCGGCCATTTTTTAGCATATCTGTTACCATGAGGTCTAACCAACGTCTGTGCTCTTCTGTATTTTCAATTCTAACCAACCAAGCTAGCGGTAAGATCAATCGCGCACGCTGTGTTTGAAAACTGCTTCCCCACTTCCATTTATCTGGGTATGAAGCCATTGTAATCTTTAAAGCCGCTTTGCTTCGTTCAAGTAATGGGGCGTAATTAGTTTTGGTATACAGCCATAAATAACATGCCCACATCCATGACTCGAAGTGCGGTGAAGGATGGATGAGGCTTCTGTTGTAATAGTAAGGCCAACCATGTTTAATGATATCGCCTTCCTCCAGTCTTTCTCCCCTAAATCCTTCCTTACTGGTAGTTCTGAAATTGCCCATAATGGCTTCTGCCAATTCCTTATCCCATTTGTCTGTCTTTAAATAGGCAGATGCCGCAATGGCACCAAGAATTGCCCTGGCGTTATCGTCGCCATAAAAAGTGCCGGCATTGGTTGTAGCCCAGCCAATAAGGCCATAAGCCGGACTGCTTGGGTCATTCTTAGCACCGGCGCGCATATTAGAGGTTTTAAATAGGTAATCTATAATATTGGCCGATTTCTTTTTATAGGCTTCATTGTTCAACAGGCTCCCCGCGGCTGCTAGTGCCATACTTGCCTCGCCCTGCACATCAGCACGTAACCAATAACGGTATTCTTGTGAGCCATCATAGAAGATGGTTGAGGTATGCCCTTCCAATATGCCAAGGCTTCCATCCCCATTTGGTTTGTTTTGACTCACTGGCGGACCAACGGGTTTTAATCCATTGCTACCATATTTAACCCAATCTTGTTTCCAGCTTGGATGAATGTAAAACCTTCCATTACTAAACCATTCTATTCCTTTTTTTATACTATTTAATTTAGCGGATGCTGGCAAGGCTTCAGTTCTTCCAAACATCGGTTTTACATCAGCAGACCAGTTTTTGATCTGAAAGTTTTGATCACCTGTAATTTTTGAAATGATATAAGCCCAAACTGTTTGTATAGATTGCTCCGGTCCGTATCTGCCTCTTTTGAAATTACTCAGGCCTGTAGTACTGATCAATGCCCCGTCTTTTTCGAAAAGCAATGGATAGTTAGTGGTGCCTTCAAGTCCCAATTCCGCACGGTTTACACCAACCACTCTTGCCAAAACAATTAAAGGATTATTAACTTCTACCGTTAAGATATGGCAATTATGAATTCCCAACAGGCACATCCGCTCTAATTTTTGGCCAAATACATCTGTAGTGACCACACCACGTTCTAAATGCGTTTCCAAAGGCTTCGCCGGTAAATTTAGTCCTGGAAATGCAGAGGGATATTCGATATAGAGCTTCAGTTTTTTGCCAGTCGCCTTTTTTAACAACGTAGCAGTGATGCTATTTATTAAATCCATTTTCGGATAATCCTTAGCCACTATAAAAACACCTGCTCCTATGGGTGCTGCATTAACAGCCGCATCTGGAGTTGTAAATATTTTTACCACATAGCCTTGTGATCTTAATAATTGATATAAGTCATTCTTTTCACTGCCGTAGAATAGACTGTCTTACTGGCCGAAAAAGCATTTAGCGAAAAGCAAAGTAAAACTAAGCAGATCCCTAACCATTTTATTTTTGTATTAATGTTCATCTCTTATTCAGTCTTTATGTGTGTTAGATCTGTTTAATTGTGAGGTTACGCATCATATAATTCTTCCAAAAGCTGTACCGCCTTAATTTTGACCAGCTTATCAGATTCCGTTCCGAGGTAAGACCATTTACCAGGTCCAATTTCATAGCCACCTTCTTCAAATGCTGCCGTAGTTGGAATATAACCAATGGTATTCTCACTAAAACCAACCACTATCGTATTCGTAAACGGAGACGATTTTTCTATGGCCAACGCAACCTCGATAAAAGGTTCGCCAGGTAGAAAAACGATAGCCAGATCTCCAATTTTTACGGCACTTAATCTTGCCAAGGCATCTAGTTGATTATCGATTTTGGCTCCTGCTCTAATTTGTAAGGGAATATTTTTTCTACCAAAGGCAAAGGAGGTTTCTAAAACCTCACGATCTTCTTGCTCAAGAACTAGCTTGGCCAGGGCTGCGCCATGTTCATGGGCGTAAGTCGGACCCATAGAAACAGTTGGTGGATTGGTATCTCCTGCAGCACCATTTAAAAAGAGGGCCGTGCCACTAGCTGAAGTTTTTTCCAGTTCATCGCACATTTCTCCAGGAAATTCGGAAGAAACTTGAGGAATGCACATTTCATGTACAGGATGACAGACTGCATGAACTACCGTAGCAATGCCCTCTCCCTTTAAATTTTTTAAACATAGTGATTTTACCCTACGGTCTACAGGTTCCATCGTCATCAAATCAGGAGCTATTGGCTGAATGGAATCAGACATGATTATGCCTTCTGCTGTTTTGATGCGTCTTTGCAAAGAGTAGCCTTCTAAAATTGAAGAAGCTAGTGTAGCACTACATGGGCTCAGTTTAGCAAGTGCCGAAGCGATCGCATTTTTTATCTTAAGTTGAATCTCTGCAATCCAATCTTTGAATTCTGCGGTTAAATAGAGATCAGTAATGCCTCCAGATTCTGGTGCAGAATGGGTATGTGTGTAGCAGATTACAATCTTTTCGGCCGGAATGACACCGGCCATTCCTTTTTTAAATCTATCCCACCCTCCAACAGAAGTGTCAGATAGTGTTAATAGGTCCATTGAAACAATGGCAACCGCTTCAGTTGCAGATTTTAAAACTAAAACCCTGGCATACAGTGGCAACCGAACGGATTCAAAGGGTTCGTATAAGCCTTTTACAGACGATGTTAACAAACCAACTATTAGTGGAGGAGTAATCTCTGTGACGGAGGTACCGGCAAATAATGTGGATTGATCCATTTTAATTTTTCTTTTTAATCCAATTCAATGATTGTTGCCAAAACGCATCATAACTTTCCCATAATTCAAAATTTATTCCCCAGTGCGGCGCCGGATCAGACATATAGGTTAAAATTCGACCTTTACCGCATTCACCTACTACAACTAATGGATGACCCGTTTCTTTTACCCTTACCAAAACTTTTCCTATGGGTTTTTCTATAACCTCGTTATAGCCAAAAATTGGGGGAAAAGTATCCCATGACAAACCTTTTACGACAGGATGTTCTGGTTCTAATACTTCTGCGGTAAATCCTGCTGATGATTCTACCAAATCTTCTGTAGCCAAGCATTGTACGGGTAATGCATTAGAGAAAGAGCTTCTGCCCCAACCTGATTTTCCTAAAGCACCACTAAATGACAACCACCCCCCGAGCATCATCAATCCGCCACCATTTTCTATCCATGTTTTGATCGATGTTAACCTGTCCGGAAAAGTTACTATCGTGTCTTTACGCATCGCGCGATCGAAAAAGCTTGGGAATAAATGAAAACACTTGGCTTCTACATCGCTGATGATTAGGCCTACCGATTCGTTTAATAGCTCTTCCAAACGACCTGGCTGCATGCGATAAAGTTCCCAGTTGGCCATACTTGTTACATCAACTATTGGATCAATAGCTTGAACAAGTCGCTTTCCATAAAAATGCAGATCAGCATCTTTTGTCTCTGTACCAAAAGGCGTTTCTATAAATAATGGGCCTACACTAAATACCCAATCACCCAAATAAAGCACATGTTCGTCTTTTGATCTAAAATTTTTCATTGTCATATATTCTGTTGTATTAATTATTTTTTATTGTTTGTTAGCTAGTAATTCCATGGCATTTTCTTCAGCCACTTCATTGTCGCCCACGCGATTGGAGAGATAAGCAAGAAATGAAACGGCTGTCTTTTTAAAGACAATAAAAAGAATGACGCACAAGGCAAGCTCTATCATGCTAATGAGGTACTTGCCGAACCAAATTTCTGTTAAGCCCAGAATGAGTAAGGATGTGGCGCTGAAGCCAATAACGGCGACCAATAATCCTCTAAATATGGGTTTAGTTGGTGTTTTTGGTAAAGCAGGATGGTTGATGCGATAAGGTTTCCAAAAACCTAAAGGTCTTACCTTTTTATAAAAATCGTTAAGTAATTCATCTGGATCTGGTTTTGTTAATAAGGCTACGGTGACCCATAAAACAGTAGTCAATCCCATAACAACCAATGTTTGGTACCACCATGGCATAATTACTTGCTCTGCCCATTCAAACCCGAGGTAGATAAATAGTTTTGGCAAGATCACTACGATACAAAAAATAGCAGCTCCACCAAAGGATGCTGCAATGCGTGCAGGACCATTAAATCGCCACCACCACCATTGCGCCCAATTGGCCGGTAACTCTGCCGCGCTAATTTGAAGCATGATAATGGCGACATCTGTCATAATGGTTACATTAAATACTACCGCTATAGCCATAGTCGTGATAAGCACCATTCCAATCTTCCCCATCATCAGGTAATGCTTCTCACTGGCTGATTTAACGAACCATCTGCGGTAGATATCGCTTACCAGCACCTGACTACCAAAATTGAGGTTATCTCCCACGGTAGACATCGTTGCTGCCATCATAGCTGCTATTAATAAGCCCATTGCTCCAACTGGAAGCATCGTTTTCATTAACCTGCCGTATACCAATTCTCTATCTGCACCTTCTAAACGTAAGTCTGGATATAGCATCGCTGCAGAGATACACGGCAATGTGACCAGTAGCAATAATATAAACATGGTAATCGCAGTAACGACATACATTGTTAATGCTTCTGAAGGTGTGCGTGTAGATAAGATGCGTTGTCCTTCCATGGCACCACCCATTGGTGCAGCATCCCCCCCGTAGCCTATACTTTGCCCAAAAAGCCAGGCCAATGCGGCTGCCATGGGAAATACATCATGATTAGTAGGCGGGGTCATTTGCAGGATCTCCGGATGCGAAGTGCCAAAAAATTGGTTTAGAGATTCGGTCATGGCTGTAGGCCCACCAAAGTGTGCGAGCGTAAACCCAGCCAATGTTACTGCGCCAATGAAGAAAATACACATCTGGATCAAGTTCGAGATGACTACTCCCTTATAGCCAGAAAAGAAGACAAAAAGGAATGAAACCGGCACGATTAAGTAAAGGGTATCAACTTTTGATAATCCAAATGCAGGCCCCATAATCTTATAGGCTGCCAATAAAGTTACTCCTGTCCAAGCGGGCATGGCAATTAAAGAAGTTCGTATGGCAATCCATAAACGCATAGCAGAAGCTGCACCAGAAGGAAAACGCCTGTCATAGAATTCCAGACTAGTGAATAAATTCATTCGTCTCCAGAAAACAGCAAACAACACACCGCCTATAAAAAGCGCAAGCCCAAATCGGCTCAAATACCACCAAGAGATAAATGCGCCGGTAACCAGCCCCAAGCCTCCATAACCTGTTGCAGCATCTGGGCTAACCATTGCTGCCGTATAAGAAATACCGTTTAACCAACCAGGAATTTTACGGCCGCCAAGAAAAAAATTCTCCAGGTTTTTCGAAGCAAAGCGCCTATGGTACAAAGACATACAAAACATCAATGCCAAGTAGCCCACTATAATCCAAATATCAATAGATTTCCAATTCATTTATTTAGTTTCAGTTGATTAGGTATTAGTTAAGTTTTAATTGGTTCCCTTTAACCTTTCGGCCAATGGAGCTAATGGTGGCAAATTACTTTCTGGCCTATCTAGATAGAAGTAGGCAACGGCCGAATAATTGTCTATTCTGTAAAAATTAACCCATTCGTCTTTAGGAAATTTGTCGTCAAAAAGATCTGGATAATTGGCTTCCTCGAGTATTTTGATCAATCCTTTTTCAGTCATTACTGATATAGGCTTTACTTTTCCTCCAGCTTTAGCTATTGTTCTGATTGGATCTCTACCGCCCCCACCCATCTGTTGGATGGTGATTTTGCAATCTGTATTAAAATAAATTGGATCCGGCACATGGTAACGATAAAATGCAAATTGCTTTTTTACTTTATCTACAATGGGAGCGCCTTGGTAAAGTTGGGCAAAGGGGCCTAAGTTCCAGGCCGAACCGATATAGTCTTCCGTACCGGTACCTGCTAAAGTAGGGTGTTCAATATCGCCGTCTAAATAGGCTTTAACCTCTCCTTCACCGAACCAGGTATCTCCGTAGATTGGATCAGCAATAATACTCATGTTGGTACCCAAATAACGGCCTTTGCCGATAACTTTGGGTAAAATTTCAAAATCTTCCCCTAGCTTACTGTCTTTATTATTGCTCCAATAGGCATGGAAATAAGACATTTCCTTGAGTGGCTTCTTTAACGCCGTTAAGTTAATGTCGTAAAACAACAGCTGGTTTTCTTTAGACTCGTTTACAAAAACAATCTTAGCATGCTTTTTAAATGGCATGGGCACATTGCAATTGAAAGACTTCCCTTCCGGGTCAGAAAACAATGCTGATTGAAAGGGAACCCTGCGGCCTAAGCCTAGGCCAAAAAAATCACCGATAGGGACAGATACTGCAGGCTTTGTCGCGCCATCCCAATAAATTTCGATGTAAATGGAGCGTAATGATTTCGGGCTCCTTTCAATAAAAGTAAGCCAAATCCGATTGACGATCCCGGCTCCATCATAGTCCATCATCACTTTTCGTTGTCCGGCATGAACCCATTCCGAAGCATGGCCCTTTGCGCCTTTGTTCTCTAAGGCTGCCATGCCCCTTTCACCACGTGGGTTTTCCAAACTGATCCATTTGGTACTTTGACCATTGCCTGGCAGATACAATTCTTGTGCATGCGCACTCGCCAGAAATAAGCAGAGTATAAATAAACCTGTGTAAATTTTTTTAATCATATTTTGGATTTTAAAGCAGCATCTACCAAATGCAGATGCTGCTACTTATAATTTTTGGGGTTTTGTGAGCTATATCTTACCAGCCGTAGTTTTGAACGAGGTTTGGATTTTTTTCAACCTCACGTTGTTGCATTGGCCATAAGTAATGCTTTTTCTCAAACACCCTTTTTTCATACACAACGCGCTTGAAAAATGCCGGGTCTGTTTTAGTTTGGCCCGCGCTAATATTTAATCCGATTAAATTTCCATTATCGATAATTTCAGCAATTTTCCAACGGTGGCAATCAAAATATCGGAATCCTCCCTCGAAGAAGAGCTCAATCTGGCGTTCATGACGGATCTTTAAGCGCATCTCTTCTTGAGATAAACCAGATGGCAGACCAGGTAGACCAGAACGTGTTCTGATTAGGTTGACATATTTATAAACATCTGATACCGGGCCTTGCGCCTCATTTAATGCTTCAGCATAATTTAAATATTGCTCTCCCAAACGGAACAATGGCCAGGTATGGGTAAGTGATACACGTGGAGACATTACAAAATTTGGATTTGCTAATTTTTTGACCAAATAACCAGTCCTGCTGTAATTAGCACCGCTTATTATTCCGTCAGCCCCTTTTGCGTAAAATTGAAGTTCCGGGTTTGCAGCTGGCCTACGCGTCGGCTTCCATAATTCTCCAGTAAAGTGAATACTTGCATAAAAACGTGGTTCGCGGTTAACATACATCATACTGGTATTGGCCGCATAAATACCTTTTGGATCTGCAGTAGGCGTAAATCCGGTTTCCGTATAACCAGATGCTGGATTAATAATTGGAGTTAAATCAGGATTATAGCCTAAAATCGGGGCTATTCCATTTGCCATTTCATATTGGTCAACAATATTTTGAGAAGCCCCATTTAAGGTAAAACCTGTTCCGGTCATGCCCCGAGGTTCACTGTAAACGTCGTGATCATCCCAAACTCCAGTGTTATAGCAAAAAATAAGTTCTTTGTTATTATTTACGTAAAAGATTTCCTGATAATTATCTTTTGGATTGTTGGTTGGAGAAAAATATAACCCGTATCCAGCGGCCTCTGCCTGATCAATTGAAGCTTTTGCAGCATTGGCTGCATCCTGCCATCTTGATGCAGCAAAATTTGGAAATAAAGTTGTACCATCAGCATTTTTGATATTTGTATAGTCTTGATTACCATTCCAAAGTGGGCTTGCCATATACAATAGAACCCTTGCCTTTAAGGCCAAACACACTGATTTTGCAGGACGACCATATTCTGAAGTTGCAGTAATTCGCTCTGGTAATAAAGCAGCTGCTTTGTCACATTCACTCGCAACAAAGGCTACACATTGCTCAATTGGGGTTCGGCTAGTTTTTAACTCCTCAGCAAAGGTAAGGCTATGGCTCATCACGGGAACTGGTCCATAAAGCCTCATTAGTAAAAAATGGAAGTAAGCTCTTAAAAATAGCGCCTCTCCTTTTGAACGCTCCCTTAAAGCGGGGGTATAAACATCATCTGTTGGAACATTATCTATATTTTCTAAGAATATGTTTGCCTTGCGAATACCAACATAATTGGATCCCCAAGGATCAATTGTTGTATTAGGAACAGTTGGGGAATTCCAAATACCAGGGCCCCAGGCTCCTGAATTTATTGCGGTGCAAAATGACCTGTCGTAGCCTTGTTCCATATCATCCGATGAACCTACAAATGCATTACCATTGATATCATTATCTACATTTCTATGCTCAACAGGTAGAGCAGTATAGATATTTTTTAAAAAATTTAGCGCATAATCATGGTTTGCGAACACCTCTTTGAGCGTTAAATCATCATCAGGAGCTTTATCTAAAAAGTCCTTTTTACATGATACTGCCGAAAAAACTAACAGCGATACGAAAAGTGATTTTATAATTAATTTCATAATATTATCGTTTGAACTAATTTAAAATGAGATGCTAGTACCAAAATTGAAATTTTTCGTAAGTGGATAGTTACCGTTCGGTCCATCATCTTCTGGGTTAAATATTTTGATGTGATCCCAAACAGCCAGGTTCATCCCATTGATAAATAATCGAACATTGTTTACTCCCACCCTTTTAGTCCATGTTTTTGGGAAATTATAACCGATCTCTGCAGTCTTCAGGCGAACATAGTTTCCATTTACTTTATATATCGTATTGGTAGTGAAGTTATTACTGTTCGGTGTCTCCGTAACATTCGGATATTTCACATTGGCATTATCTGCACCAGGTACCCAGTGGTTATCATAATATTCCCTTAAGATATTATAGCTGATTCCATCTGAAAACGCCCAGGTAGAACGTCCGTTAAGAAACACATCGGTATTGGCAGCACCAGAAAAATAGATACTGGCATCAAATCCTTTATATTCGAATCTAGTTCCTAAACCGTATGTAATTTCAGGCGTACGGGCATAGCCGTAAAAGGTCTGATCATCTGAATCGATCTTGTTATCACCATTTAAGTCCTGATATTTGATATCACCAGGAATCGTGCTCGCTTTAAAATAAGATTGGCTGGGACTGCTATTTATTTCAGCTTGATTTTGGAATATCCCCAATGCGATATATCCATACGGGCGATTGATCGCCTGCCCCCTACTGTTCTGATATCCATAATGTTTAATCGGACTATCGTTTTCTATGATTTTGTTACGCGCAAACGTACAAGTGCCTTCTAAGGCATAAAAAAAGCCGCCTTTTGAGGTATTACGGAAAATGAATGATCCATCTATTCCTTTATTATCCACAATTGCCAAATTCGCGTAGGGAATAACGGAGCTTGGGTAGCCGGCAGCATAAGGGATCTGTTGTCTTGGGATCAAAATATCATATCGGTGTTCTTTAAATACATTGATATCGAATACGATCCTGCTCTTCAACAATTCTAAGTCCATTCCGATATTTGTTTTGGCTGCCTTTTCCCATGTAATATCCTCATTACCGATGCGATTTTCTGCAAACGCGGTACCCATAGAAACTTGGGCATCGCCTTCCCTGTAGGACGTTGCGCCCTTGTTGATCGTGGTTTGGAATAAAAACCTTGCTCCACCCACTTGGTCATTTCCCACTATCCCGTGAGAGCCTCTAAATTTAAGGAGGTTAATTGCCGGAACATGCCAAAATGCTTCGTTAGAAACAATCCATCCACCAGCAAAGGCGGGGAAAAAACCGTAGGCTTTTCCTTTAGGGAAATTTTCTGAACCATTATAACTACCAGTAAACTCAAATAGGTAACGTGAGTTATAATCATAGGTAGCACGTGCAGACAATCCTTGCTTGCGGAAGGGGAAGTTCGCCAATGAAGAACCACCGGTCAAATCTACGTACTCGGTTCTCTTCGCAAAAATACCTGCTCCTACATTATGCTTTCCAAATAAACGACTATAATTTGTCTGGAATTCTATCTGATACCTGCGATTGGCGGTATTGCCTTGGCTATAATTTAATGCAGTTTCCTGAGAGATTGGTCTATATTTTGTTTTATTATCGGCACCATCCAGATAGTATTCAAAAGTTGCCGGGTTTTTGGTTCTTCTATTACTTTGATAATTATTGTAATCATATGCGAAGCTTCCTTGCAATGACAAGCCCTTGGTTACCAAGTCTGAAAGGTCCCATCTTGCCGTAAGCAATGTTTGTAGGCCATTTTGAAATTGTTTTTCATATCCTTTCTGGGTAGTTTTTGTAAATGGGTTCTCCGCCAGGAAAGTTCCTTTTCCAGGGATTGATCCATCTGGATTTTTAATTGGGTAAGCATTATTAGGCGTAAGGTTTAAGGCTTCGAAAATCCCAAAGGCCGATGTACCCGGATAATAACCATTCTGGATAATGCCAGCAAGGTTTAAGGCTACCATAAAATTCTTAGCCAGGTTCACATCCACATTAGAGCGAAAATTATACCGCTGGTAATTTGTATTTGTTGGATAAGGAACTGTAGAATCTTCTCTGAAAATTCCACTTTCCGAAAGATAGCCAACATTCGTATAATACCTAAAGACATCACCGCCACCACTCACATTTAAGTTGTGGATATTCTGGTAAGTTCTGTTTCTTAATACCACATCAATCCAATTTACATCTGGATATAGATACGGATCAGACTGGTCTTTAAATTTTTGTAGTTGAACATCTGAATATACAGGAGGTCGGCCCAAATTTGTTTTAGCTTCATTGGTTAAAAGGCCGTATTCATAGCTATTGATATAATCTGGTAAGCGTTGTGGTGTGAGTACTGCGACTTCAGACCTTAAACCAATTACAGGTTTACCAATCGCACCTCTTTTAGTGGTAATCAAGATTACCCCGTTAGCGCCTTGGATCCCATATACAGCAGTGGCTGATGCATCTTTTAGCACAGAAAAGCTTTCTACCTCTTCCACATTGATGTTATTCATGGAACGCTCCACACCGTCGACTAAAATAAGTGGCGCTGTTGCTCCGGTATAAGTGGCTAATCCTCGAACGTATACAGTCGCCGCATCATAGCCAGGTTCGCCAGACCGCTGTCTAGTAATAATACCAGCAACTTTCCCGCCAATTGCATTTGACAGGGATGGCGTAGAAGATTTTTGGAGTTCACTTGCTTTGATAGTAGATATCGATCCAGTGAGCGATACTTTCTTTTGTGTACCAAAACCCACTACTACTACAGAGTTGAGCTCATTTTCTTTATCCACAGGTACCAATTGGATGTTAAATTGTCGCTGTGGACCAATCACTACATTTTTAGTCTGGTAGCCTACATAAGAAATAGAAAGCGAATCAGTTTCTTTGTCAATTTCTAATAAGAACTTTCCTTCGCTATCAGTAATTGTCCCTTTTTTGGTTTTTAACACCCTTACTGATGCACCGGCCAGCACTCCGTTGGTTTCATCAACTACTTTTCCCGAAATCACAAAGGGAGTTCCTTTTGTAGCTTCGTTTCGATTGGTGGTTTGTGCGCTTGCACCAATAGCGTTGATTATGCTCAACGCAATTATTAAGCAAGAGCAAAGACCTACCTTCTTAAATAGGCCTGTTAAATTCTTCCCGGACCTCCGGTCTGGAAACTTAAATTTTGTAAAAATTTGCATAAAAAGAATCGTTTAAGGTTTAAAGCCATATTCGGCTTTTTAATGTTGATTTGATTTTTTTAGAAGGGCTTTCTAAACCTAAGTTGGTTTGAAAACTAATTTTTTCTTGTTCATTTGATTAGGTTTGGTTGGTTGGTTAGTCTAAATTTAACAAAATGAATACGTATTCAAAATAGACAAAAATAAAAAGCTTTAGCTTCGGATCAAACAGGCGATACTATTAAACGGTAGCACCATGGGTATCAGCAAAATAATTAACGAGTAACTGACCGGAACATGAAAAGAGAACAGCAAAACTCGGATAGTTGCTCTCCTCTCTGATAAAGCATAAAACAAGAACAAAAATGTCAAGGAAATGCTTTCTCCTATTGTTAATGCTACTTTATTTATTAAGTATGCGTGGTCTCTCATTTTCAATATACAGTTAATCTGATTTTGAATACGTATTCATTTCTTTAACAAATATAATTGTTTTGTTGAAACAAAAAAATAATTTGACATTTTTTTAATCATTTATTAATGATTGAGAATCAACGCAATAAAAAACGGTTTTCTTTTGATTAATCAACGCTTTTCAGTGATGGAAACAATAGTTCATACATTAGTATTACTTTATTATTCTTTCAAATTAGGCATAAGGCATCGTCCAAAATGACTAATTAGTTTAATAGATCATATCGAAGTTGCTACAGTTTAGCAGTACAGATAGGACTATGATTTTATCTGCCTTTGTTCTTGTTCCCATTCTTCCCAATCCATTTATATACATTATGTGCAGGTAACGAAAACACTAATTGAACTGATCCGAAAGGCGAAATCCAGCCTGGCGGTAAATTGCGGTCTGTAAAGAGCCCTTCAAAGAGCTTGTCACTCCACTCTATAACAATCGTTGCCGCTTACAGAGAAATGGTGGCGTAGGATTGGATCTACAGCAGACCAAGGTCTGGAATGATCCTTATACCGCAACCATTAACCACAATGCTACGCGGATAGGTTTCGCCCTCATGGCAATGAAACAGAAATGCTGAATGTAATCAATATACTGGCCGAATGTATGGATCAAAGTAAAACCACAAATGGCTAACATCGTTTAAGTTAAATCAGGGTTACCTTTTATTCTTTACCGTATTCCTGATGATTAGATGTCCCTTCATAGCAATAACCTGTGGTTTCGCATTTTTATCGTTAATTTCTTTGACGAGCAAGTTTACTGTACTGGTTACCATATCTTCCAATGGCTGTTCCCAAGTTGTAAGCGGATATGGCACCCAGCCCAACATCCTAATGTTATCAAACCCAACTACAGAAATATCTTCAGGTATTCTTAATCCCACCAGCCTTACCGCATCCATTACACCAAGGGCGATAATATCACTTCCACAAAATATGCAATCTATATCCTTTCTCCACATTACCAGTTCCTGCGCCAACTTGAACCCGCTCTCATAGGTATAACTACCAGATTCGATAACCAAGTCCTTGATGTTGCTTTCATCTAGCACTTCTTTAAAACCTTTCAAGCGATCGATGGTAGTAGAGGTATGCGCCGGACCTGAAATAAAGGCAAAAGACTTCAGACCCTGCTCTACCAGGTACATGGCAATCTGTTTTGCAGCCACATAATTATCACAATATACGGCACTACTTTCCAAGTTCTCGGTATAACGGTTGAATAGGATAGAAACGATATCATAGCGCTTCAATTTTTTTGCTGCCGCAGGAGATAACAATGCATCCGTAACTATTACGCCTTCCACGTTATATTCCAGCAACTTTGCAATCTCCGATTCTTGGATTTCTTCGTTCTCTGAATTGATAAAAATCAGCTGGTAACCCAATGGCGACAAGCGCGTGTGAAAAATCTCTAAAACCGCTGAATAAAATGGATCCCGCATATTACGCATAATGATACCGACCATCATGGTTTTTCTGGTGATCAGGCTTCTGGCCTGCGCATTAGGCTTATAGTCCAATTGCTCCGCAACTTCCATTATCCTTTTGCGTTTTTTGGCAGATACATTCGTACTGCCAGCAAAAAAACGGGAAACTGTTGATTGCGAAACACCTGCAATTTCTGCAACATCTTGGGATGTATAATTTTTCTTCAAAGCATTGACTGCCCAATACGTTTATGCATACGCAGTCATTGTCAAATATATAAAAGAAACGGAAAATTCTTCTGTAATTTAGCAGATACAATATGCGAGGTCCTGAGCAGACCCAGGCTCATAGACATGATCTAGCAAATTATAAAAGCCTTTTCATAGTTAATATCTAGTGAATATTGACACCAGGCCTAAACAGTAGCGCAATACATTTAGCATGAATAAGGTTAACGATGTCGAATTCAACCTCTTCAAGTTTATCTGTACACAGACTGTT
Source organism: uncultured Pedobacter sp. (assembly GCA_965650095.1). Classification (GTDB taxonomy): domain Bacteria; phylum Bacteroidota; class Bacteroidia; order Sphingobacteriales; family Sphingobacteriaceae; genus Pedobacter. The sequence continues at coordinate 14,424 of CBFGNP010000009.1, forward strand.
CGCCGGGTCGGCAGGCCTTTAATGAACGTCTTAACGATAGTAGGATTTTAATGCGTTTTACCGTATCATCCTTAAATGGTGAGCATGCAGCCCTTTCTGACGTGAAAAGGGCAATTGTGAGTTCGATCTATCCTGAAAACGGGTTTTTGATGGCGAGGAACATCGAACCCCTGAGATCAATGAAGCAATGCAACTTATCTACCACATTAACAATAAGTTAAGGCATAAAAAAACCGGAGCAAAATCTGTATCAGATTTTCACTCCGGTGAGGTGTACCTAGAGATACAGGACTCGAACAATTTTGAGCGGGACCTGATCATGGCAGCAGGACTTGAAGATGATCTTTTCAACCCGCTTCCACCAGGTTTAACAGGGCTTTAAGGGATATTACTATCGAATGCCAGTAATTCATTTTGCTGGCATTTTTATTTCAGTAGAAATTTCTTTTGACTGGGTATGACTGAGTACAAGCCTTATATCAAAAGGACTTCATGATATAACCTTGGTCCCATTCCATGAGACATAATTATTTTCATATCTCGTAATTTTTTAAGCATTCTCCGTATTGTTGATTCTGACTTTCCCAGTTTTCTGGCAATTCTCATGGTGGTAATTCCATTGTTACTTTCGATTATAAAAATAAGAATTCGCTCACCTAAACTTAGAGAATTCTTTGACGCGCAATAATCTACGATACTACATAAAGATTGTTGACCTTCTCTTATAGCTGACAAGTGAAGCTTAACCCAATCATTTAGAGAGGATGACTCGATTTTTTTGAGAGATGTAAAATCTGTATATCTTACCCAACTGTACCCACAATCCATTAGTGAAGCTATACATATACAAGACTCAATTCTGTCTAAGTTCACAGATCGCATAAAAATCCTGTTTTCAAAAGATAGAATAATACACCGTAATAGTGGATGAATTGTAATTTCCGTTTCGTACCATAACACCAAGTTTTCTAATCTGGTCGACGACAAGCTATTTTGAAAAACTTTAGATAGTTCAAACTCGTTTTTCATAGCCTCCGCAATGCTAATAGCAGGAAAATTATATTCAGGTAGAATTGCCAAAATTGAGTTTTCATTCTGGTGGACAAGATGCCATACCGCATCAAATCTTTCAATTTGGCAGATTGTATTAATAGCACCCCAATCCAGCTCTAAGTCACTAGGGCTGGTGATTTCGATTGTAAATTCCATATGTGTAAGCATTTGCCTACAACATACATATAGAATGCAAACCTAGTTCCCATGATAGGCTTTTAGGGGGAGTCAAGATGATATTATGTCTACGACCAATCAGAGTAATTAGCCCCCTACACCGAGCCTGATTTAGCGAGTACCTGATCAATTATAAAATTGCCAAAGTCAGTACTTATCTCAAGTCGATCCCACCCCCAGTTAAAAGCGCCATAACCTTGTGAACCTGATGGCTTAATTTTCTTTCCTGGATAGACTTTCTCAAATTGAATCTTCAGAAATTCTTTAGTCAAACTATTGCTCCACCAGTTTCTCCCGTATTCCTGGGTTAGATTTTTAGAATCGACATACCAGGGCCAACGATCTCCATCGTGGGTATATAAGGGGGGTGATAGCACTTTATAAACAGATAATATTTTCCCCGATCCCACGGCAAACGCAATTAGGATATCACCTACAGATACATTAGTTGGCTCACCTTTTGAAAAATGAAGGTTTTTAGTTTTTTGATCATAAGATTCTTTAGGATTAACGTGCTCCAAACTGTAACCAATTGGCTTCAGCCAAAATTTAGTCTTAGCTCCTAAACCTAAAGCTGGCCTACCTTTAATAAGCTCGGTCAAATTCAAATTAATCTTGGGTAACTTAGGTAGCTTATTTTTGGCAAGGTATGTTTTCATTTTCTGATACATAACTAGGATATCAACATGATTAACGGTATTAAACTCAATGCCAGATAGCAATTCGCTATGGATTTGCTTGACTATTATTGGGTCTTCAACTAATACTCCCCATTCATGAAAATTCTTCATCCCATTTTCGGTCATATTTGCGGAGGAAACAATCGCTTTTGTAAATACCCCATTCTTCTGGAAGACATAAACTTTACCATGCAGGCGATTATTAAGTGAAATCTGACAATTAATTTTTTGTTTCGCCGTATGCCCCACAAGGTTATGCAGTGACCGAATTTTGCGAAATTGATCTTCAGACTTGGGCACAAGTGTTGTAATCAAATGCAAGTTTTTTGAACTATCCCATGCTAATTCATTCAAATACTTAGCAAAATCTGGCAACAAATAGGGGCTGGCAATGGTCACGTTATCTGCATTCAGGATCAATTCCTTCATTCGCTTACCATGATTATCGGCCCCTAAGTTATTAATAATACTAACTGCCATATATTAAATGAATAGTTGTTTCTTTACCAAAATGCGAAAGGTTTTATAGGCAGCCTCAATCCGATCCATTCGCTGATTAAAATCAGTCTGCAGTTCCGAAACACGAATACCGTAGGCGTTCCAGTCACCATCGGAAGGACTATCAAGGATTTTATACCAATGGGTTTGATCTATTTCATAACGAATTTCTGGGGTAATTTCAATTCCTTGCTCTTCGTATTCTGAAATATATTTCATACCTGGCAAATTTTGGGGATACAATTTTTGAGCTGCCAATAAATGGATGTCAGCTAGTAAATCTACCAAGTGCTCAAATGCACCCTGAATTTCTGGATTTAAAAAATTGTTTTCCAGTCCCTTTCGGAACTGTTCCACATCACTCCATAACCGATAATGCGTTTTATTGATAGCTAAGGAGGTACAAAGCGTCTCCAAGCTTTCAAACAGCTCCACTTGCGAAGCCATTTGATCAAACTTTTCAAATATCGCCTTATCATGTCCAAGATATTCATCTCTTGTGAATCTTTCTACAATCCCTTCGTAATCCTCTGCGATAGCTCGGACAGCTGTAGTAAGCGTGTCGGTGAGACTTTTTTCTGCGACTTTGATGCCAGCCTTTTCTATCCCGTAGGTACTTGTTCGATTATTCCTAATATCAAAGGGTAAATCTTCAGGCCTGCATTTATCGGTATTTACAATACAAATAATGCGTTCCCATCCAAGCGTTCTTACTGCATAGCCTAATTCAATAAGAACATTTGGATTAGGTGTTTTTCTTCCTGCATAGCCAGGATTTATTATGGTAACGTCTGCTACAAAAATATCCGCAAGGCGTATCTTTCTGAAAATCGTATCAACTATATCCGGGCTACCGCTAGTTTTCTGGGTGTCCTTGTCCAGACTCAATTCAAAGTTAATTTCTTTATTAAGAATTTTGATGGCATTTTTTAGTGCATCTCTAATTAAATAATGGTGGGCTGTCGGATCTAAATCGGACTGCCAGCTGTAGAATAAAGTTTTAACGCCCATTTTGCAATTTAACAATTCCGCGCAAAACGTAACAGTTTTGTATTTAATATACAACGGTTCTAGCTAAGACGGGCTATAGGTTTGGACAGGGACTGCATTAATACTACTAGATGCTTGCCGCAAGGATTAGCAAATGCAGAAAAATGGGCTATAATAGCCCTTCATCTCCAAAGGAGAAATAACCACGTTTGGTCAGAATGATA
>CBFGNP010000010.1:0-17672 GCA_965650095.1 uncultured Pedobacter sp.
TACCCTGATAGCAGTCCCTTCCTTTCGGCTGGTTATGGAGTTAAGGATTCTGTCGAACACCTCATCCATATAAGTAAACATATCGCTGTTGTATTTCTGTTTAATTTCTGAGTCCGTCCGGTAATGTTTTTTTGAAAAATAAAACAGGTATATGGTTTAAATGTAGTTGGTGATAAACTATATAATACGAAGCAAGGTAAAAGAAAAACAAAGCAGGAATCAGGTAAAGGAAAACAAAAGAAATTAAATGAAATTCAATATTGAATTTTAACTTTATTATAAGATTTAAAATATTATCAATATTTTGCCAATGATTTAAACCAGATATTGTATCGCATGCATTAAAAATGAAGTACACAGATGAACATTCATTATTGCAACTCGTTTCTTCCGGAAATGAAGAAGCATTTACAGTCCTTTATGAACGTAATCGTGTGCAAATTTACCTTTTTATAAAAAAATATCTAAAATCTTCACAACTTTCTGATGACATCTGCCAGAATGTATTTTTAAAGATATGGGAGCGCAAAGAGGATTTGCATGCCATTAATTCTTTCAACGCTTATGCATTTACGATCGCTAAACGTCAATGTCTGGATTTCTTAAAACATGCTGCTGTTGAACAAACTGCGATGAACTTAATTCTCCAGAGCTATCCAGTGGAGAAAAATGTGGTAGAGGAAGACCAGCAACACCATGAATACATCCGTTTTATAAACGATACACTTTTGAGACTGCCAGTGCAAAGCCAGGTGGTATTTAAACTCTGTCGCCAGCAATATAAAAGCTATGATGAAGCCGCCGAAATTCTGGGTATTTCCCGTCATGCTATAAAAAAACACATGGTAAGATCAATGAAGGTCTTACGGTCGGCCGCGGAATCTGAGCTCGGCATTTCTATGACCATTTTATTGGTTTTATTATCAGGAATTTAAATTACCTGAATTTATTTCAATTAGGGGGTACCTTCTGGAATCATTCAATCGTCTTTATGATCAAAAGGGCTAAACCGGGATATGCAAGACCAAAATTCAAGTCACAAAAGAAAATTGATTCGACGTTATGCAGAAAACGCAGCGTCTGAAAAAGAACTGCAGTCCCTTTTCGGAATGATCAGTAATAACGAAATGGATCATTTACTGGAAGAAGAGATGGACAGGGATATAAGGGCAAGTGGTGCGTTAAATCAGGAGAAGCGCAGATTTACCGGATGGTATAAATATGCAGCAGCATCCCTGATCATCCTCACCCTATCGGCTGTGACCAGTTATTTTCTTTCCAGCAGCAGTAAAAACGATAACCTGAGTAAAACAAACAAGAATATTGAACCAGGTGGCAATGTCGCCTACTTAACGCTGAGCAACGGAAAACGGATTGCACTTACTGAACTGGACAACGGAACAATAGTTAAAGAGGCAGGGGTAGAGATCGTTAAAGGCGCTAACGGACAACTGATTTATAAACTGTCAGCTGTGGAAGGAACTACTGCTGATCATATGTTCAACACGATTGAAACCCCAAGGGGCGGACAGTACCAGATTTTACTTCCTGATGGCTCTAAAGTATGGTTAAATGCTGCATCATCTTTAAAATACCCTACTTCATTTACTGCATTAAAAGAAAGGAACGTTGAACTCAAGGGAGAAGCGTATTTTGAGGTTTCGAAAAATAAAGCAAAGCCATTTATCGTGCATAGTGCAAGGCAGGACGTAAAAGTACTGGGTACCCATTTCAATATCAATGCATATGCCGATGAGCCTCAGGTAAAAACGACGTTGATAGAGGGGGCTGTATGTGTGAGTGCAACACCATTTAAAGAAATACTGAAACCGGGCCAGGAATCTGTTCTGAGTGCATCGGGTATGCAGGTCAAAGAAGTGGAAACCGAAGAGGCGATTGCCTGGAAAAACGGTGAGTTCATGTTCTCGAGTGAACCCATCACAGCCATTATGCGCAAAATATCGAGATGGTATAATGTGGATGTTAGTTACCAGGGAAATTTAGCTCAAATGCGGTTTACAGGGACTGTATCCAGGTATTCGAATGTTTCCGATGTGTTACAAATGTTGGAAATGACCAATAAAATAAAGTTCAGTATGCAAGGTCATCAAATAAAAGTAACCGCCAATGTCACCAGGTAAATAAAAATAAACCAAATAAAACCAACCAGAAAATGAAAAATTCCGAACCAGACCCTTAGCCTGCCACAAAACACCGGGATATAAAAATCAGGAGTGCTACCAACACCCCTGATCAAATGTTCAGGTGCTATAAAAAATGTCGCAAAACAAGGATTATAAAAACCTAAACGAACCAAATGTATACTGTGCCACGACTAAAACCAAATTTATTTGGGAAAGAAGCGTCTAAATTGATGGAGGAAGGTCCTCCACTTAGCTTGTTACCATCCAATTCCTAATTAGTGATTGGAACTTAATCAGAAAAACAATTATAAAAATCTTAAAGACAAACGATAATGTTTACAACGTTTACAAAACTTCTTGCTTACCTGTTAAGCGACCTGGCTTGTACGAGCCGGGATAGTGCGAGAGAATTGCGTCCGGTGCTGGGAGGAGCCAGAATTGCAAATCCTCCACTGCCTACGGGACAAATCTCTACAAAGATCTTATCTAAACCTCATTCCTTTTTAACGAAATTTCTACTCGTTATGAGATTAACTATAACAATACTAATGCTTGCAATTCTTCAGGTAAGCGCAGCAACTTATGGTCAGAAAATAACGCTTTCTGAAAAGAATGCGTCTCTGGAAAAAGTATTAAAAAAAATCAGGTCACAAAGTGGGTTTAACTTTCTTTATGAAGACGCAGATATAGCCGGTTCGAAGGCGGTTAATATTGAGTTTTTAAACATTCCTATCCATGATGCCCTGGACAGACTGTTTGTAAATCAACAGCTAACTTACTCAATAAAAGATAAGACCGTTGTGATTAAAGCAAAAACACCTGCTTCCCATCTGATGGCGGCTTTGATAGACATCAAAGGGAGCGTATTTGATGGGGAAGGGCAACCTTTACCTGGCGCAAGCGTACGGGTAAAGGGCGGCTCAAAAGGTACGACTACCAATTCAAAGGGGGGATTTGAGCTGAAAGGTGTGGATTCAAAATCGACCCTTGTGGTTTCCTATATCGGTTTTCTGAATAAGGAGATCCCTGTGAATAACCAGACACAATTGACCATCCGTCTGGAAGCAGACCAGTCTAAATTAAATGAAGTGGTGGTTATTGGATATGGCACTGCAAAAAGAAGCGATCTGACCGGTTCTGTTGGACAGGTTAATATGAGCGATTTTCAGCAGGCCCCGGTAAGGTCTTTTGATGAGGCGCTGGCTGGGCGTGTTGCCGGAGTACAGGTTACTTCATCCGAAGGACAGCCAGGGTCAGGTATCGATATCATCATCAGGGGGGCAAACTCTTTAACACAGGACAATTCTCCTTTGTATGTGATTGACGGTTTCCCTACTGAAAATTTCGATAATAACGCCATCAATCCGGAAGAAATTGAATCTATCGACGTGTTAAAAGATGCCTCGGCCAGTGCTATTTATGGGGCAAGGGGAGCAAATGGCGTCATCATCATTACCACCAAAAGAGGCAAGATAGGTTTACCTGTTCTCAAATATAACGGATCATACGGAATCCAGAACAACATCTATGAGGTTCCATTGATGAGCCCTTACGAATACCTGAAGCTACAAAGCCAGGTTACTCCGAAAGATTATGCAAATGCTTATCTGGGACCCATTATAGACCCGGCTGATCCTACCGCACCGCCAACTTATAAATATACGTTGGAGGATTATCGAAATACAGAAGGAATAGATTGGCAGAACCAGCTTTTCCGGACCGCTCCCATGCAGAGCCATTCCTTATCGATGTCCGGCGGAACAGAAAAAACCCGATATTCTCTGTCCGGACAGCTATTTCAGCAGGACGGTACTATTATTAACTCGGGTTACAGGCGTCAGCAGGGGAAAATGACCCTGGACCAAACGGTGAGCGACAAATTTAAAATAGGGGGAGATATTACCTATACCAGTTCTAAAACTTTCGGTTCGGCAACTTCAACTGCTGCCAACTCTTCAATGAACAACTTTTTATATAGTGTTTGGGGATACAGACCTGTAACACCTATAGGTATATTACCTGAGGATGTGTTAGAGGAATCTTCGGACGATTTTGTAAATACTGCAACCGATTACCGGTTTAATCCGATCATGACCGCTGAAAATCAGTTAAGGCAAACTTTTTCAAGAAATTTTGTGGGAAATGGGTATGCGGACTACACATTTATGCCTGGGCTTAAACTAAGGGTAAGCGGTGGAATCAACCGCGTACAGAAACGTGCGGAAGCTTTTAACAACTCAAATACCTATAGTGGCAGTCCATCCAACCCGTTTACCAACGGGCCAAACGGAAGCATCGTAAATTATGAGACCACTACCTGGTCTAACGAGAATATTTTAACCTACAATAAGAAATTCAGCAAGGATCATCAATTGAATGTAATAGCTGGTTTTACTTTAAACGGAAATAAATATGGTTATTATGGTTTGTCAGCCAATGCTTTACCTAATGAAGCGCTCGGTCTAAGCGGCCTTGCTTCAGGAAAAGCTCAGCCTGTTACTTCTTACAACTCTGAGTGGTCGCTGGTATCGGGACTGGCAAGGATCAATTACAGCTATAAAAATAAATACCTGTTTACAGCCTCTATGCGTGCCGATGGTTCCTCTAAATTCGGGCCGGGTAACCAATGGGGTTATTTCCCTTCAGGTGCCATTGCCTGGAAAATGATCAATGAGGATTTTATGAAAAATATTTCCTTCCTTTCGGATGCCAAACTGAGACTGAGCTGGGGTATTACCGGCAATAACCGAGTAGACGATGGGGCTCGCTTTCCGCAAATGACCTACCCGATCAATTCTTATTATTCCTTTGAGAATCTGCTTGCCCAGGGCATCAACATTACCAATGTTGGCAGTCCGGATCTGAAATGGGAAAGCACAAAACAAACAGACCTGGGCTTGGATCTGGGCTTGTTCAAGGGGCGAATAAACCTGACCGCGGAGTATTATCGTAAAAATATAAGTGATTTGCTGTTAAATGCCTTGCTGCCTTATACCACAGGTTATGTCAGTGCTTTTAAAAATATTGGGGCGACAAGGAATGAAGGTTTCGAGTTTTCAATCAATACAATCAATATTAAAAGTAAAAATTTCTCCTGGACCAGCAGTTTCAATATTGCCTTCAACAGGAATAAAGTTATGGAACTCACCGAAAACCAGGAGAGTTTAATAAGCACGATTAGCTGGGATAGTTTTTATAGTTCTGTGCCCCTATATATAGCCAAACTGGGTCAGCCTATGGGCCAGATTTATGGTTATATATGGGATGGTGTATACCAACCGGAAGATTTTACACAACCTACCCCAACAACTTATCTGTTAAAACCAGAAGTTGCTACAAATGGTAATGCCAGAACTTCAATAAGGCCCGGCGATATCAAATACAGAGACATTAATGGCGATGGTACAGTAAATGATTTTGACCGTACCGTAATCGGACGTGGCTATCCAATACACCAGGGAGGTCTGTCTAACAATTTTCAATACAGAAATTTCGATCTGGGCGTATTTTTCCAATGGTCGTATGGCAGCGATATTGTAAATGCCAACAGGTTGATTTTTGAGGCTGGAAACAAAGCCTTCCTAAACCAGTATGCCACTTTTGAAGATCGCTGGAGCCCTGAGCATACGAATACCACTATGCACCGTGCCGGTGGACAATATGGTTATAGTTATTCAACGCGTGTTGTAGAGGACGGTTCGTTTTTAAGATTGAAAACGGTATCCCTGGGCTATACACTGCCAAAGAGTTTGCTAAACAGCCTTAAAATCAAAAGTCTGAGGGTGTATGCTTCGGCCCAGAATCTTTATACCTGGACCAATTATTCTGGTGCAGATCCTGAAGTCAACGTTAAAAGGACCGCTTTAACGCCGGGATTTGATTATTCGGCTTACCCGCGTGCACGCACGATCACTTTTGGTGCCGGTATATCTTTTTAGTCACCAGATGAATAAATGAACAGGACATGAAATTATCATTAATTTATAATCCAATGAAAAAAATAATTCTTTTAAGTTTTGTTGCAGTCATGTGCTCAACAACTGGCTGTAAGAAGTTTTTAGATAAAGTACCATCATCATTTGTAGCCCCGGAAAATTACTTCAATAATGAAAAGGAGGTGAATACTGCTTTAAACGGCGTATATGATATTTTGAGCAGAGAGCAGATCTACGGCGGGCAATTACCCATCCGTCATGCCGTTAGCACTGACGAATCTTTCTTCTCCTATGCTTCTTTTCCTACAGGACCTTTTTATTACAATTTTGGTTCGGAAGATGCCACTATACGCGATTTATGGAAGAACCTATATGATGGGATAGAACGTGCCAATGTGCTGTTGGCTAATTTAAGCAAGGCAACAATGGATGAGGAGAAAAGATCGGTTGTGAAAGGTGAAGCACTTTTTCTGCGCGCCTATTATTACTTTATATTGGTGCAAAACTGGGGTGGCGTACCACTAAAGCTCAGCCCCACTACTTCTATTAACAATGTAAATATCCCAAGGAATTCGGTTAAGGAGGTATACGATCAGATCTTAAAAGATATGACGGAGGCCGAAGGCCTTGTTAGAAAAATCTCGGACATCGGTTTTGGCGGTCGGGTCTCCAAATCGGCTGTACGAGGTATTCTGGCAAGAGTATGCTTAAACATGGCCGGTTTTCCTTTGAAAGAGGTGGCCAGATATAAGGATGCAGCTACATGGGCTGCAAAAGTAAATGAATTTGGAGAACATTCCCTTAATCCGGATTATAGCCAGGTTTTTATCAATCTGTGTAAGGATGAATATGATATAAAGGAAAGTATTTTTGAGGCTGAACTATGGGGATCAAATAGTGATGAATTCAGAGAAGGAGGACGAATCGGCAATGAAAATGGGGTAAAGTGTTCTGCATCTACTGACCTGATTGCAACAGTTGGTTACGCTTATGGTTTTGTAAGCACAACCAGAAAACTGTATACCTCTTATGAATTCAATACAACTGATGTATCAAAACGTGATTTGAGGAGAGACTGGGCCATTTCGACCTATACGCTTAATGCTTCCGGGGTAAAAGCCAATATCTCCGCTTCAAACATTTACGGCCGGAACTGTGCCAAATGGCGTAGGGAATATGAAAAAGTAACGCCTAAAAACAAAAATTATACCCCTATCAATTTTCAGATACTGAGATATGCAGATGTCTTGCTGATGCTGGCTGAAGCGGAGAATGAGGTAAACAACGGGCCAAATTTAACTGCCGTAAATGCACTGAATGAGGTAAGAAGAAGGGGGTATGGTAAACTGTTGCCCGGCGCAACCAATCCGGGCAATGCCGATTATCCGAATGCAATTTCGTTAAATAGAGGTGATTTTTTAAAGGTGGTTCAGGATGAAAGGGCCCGGGAGCTTTGTTTTGAGGGTTTACGCAAGTCAGACCTGATCAGATGGGGTATTTTTGTAAGCACGATGCAGACAACAGCTGCTGAGTTTACGCAGTACGCATCTATGAGCACTACGATTTATAAAAATGCAAGAGATGCTGCACAACGCGTAAGTGATAAATTTTTACTGTACCCTATTCCAATCCTGGAAATGTCGCTAAACAAAGCTATGGTACAAAATGAAGGATATTAATATGGAGCAGACAATTAAATCGCTAAAAATGAAAAGAATATTATTATTTCCTATACTTTTCCTGCTGCTATCAGCCTGCAACAAGAAAGAGGTTGTTGCTCCTGATTTCAATGTTGCCGTTGCGCAGGGTAAGACAACTTTTAAAGTTGACGAACAAATTGATTTCAGTTTTTCCGGAAATCCGAATTACATTACCTTTTACTCTGGTGAAGCTGGTAAGATGTATGAGTTCAAAGACCGCATCACTGCAGGGGCAAGAACAGATATTGGTGTTCCTATCCAGAACATGACCACTCAGTTATTGACCTATCCTTACAGTTATAAAGCGGAGGGTACTTATACCGTAACTTTTGTAGTCAGTAATACGAGTGTATATGGTTCTATTACTGATGTTAAACAAATTGTGCTCTCGATAGTTCCCTAAATGCTATGGATAGCGCTGAAAGGCGCTATCCTAGAATTACTTAATTATTAACGAGTTCTTTTTTGTGTAAGTTGTACAACCACAATACGATATCCTGATAGCTGTCTGTCCCTTTTGGCTGGTTATTGAGTTTAAGGAATCTGTCGAACGCCACATCCATATAAGCGAACATATCGCTGTTGTATTTTTTCCAGAAAGCTTTGTCTATTTGTAAATCCTCGATCGTGACTTTGTTAATGGTTTTATACAGCAACTCATAATCTTCGGGCGACTTGAGTCGGATCTCGAAAAGAATATTTTTAAATACCTCGTATGCGGCAGAATACCGAAAGTAAGGATCGCTGCTATTGCTGGCCACCAGGTAACCCACCAGGTTCGCCTCGTCTTCCCTGGCTACGCCCAGCTGATGGGCAATTTCGTGACAGGTAACAAATGGGAGTGCCGTAAGGGGTAGCCGCATATTTACATTTGCCTCGGCCGAAAGTGGACTGTAATAGCCCTCTATGCCAATTTTAGTGATCACCCAACTGTTTAATACCGGCTTTACGGCCGGAACGCGATAAGTAAAAAAAACATTCTCTTCTTTCATGCCATCATAAGCCTGTTTGGCCTTTTGTTCCAGCTGGCCTACGGTGTAATTTCCTTTTTTTACCTGCTGAAGGGTATTTAGGCGGGTAATGAAGTATTTGCCTAATGAAACGAGCTGTGGGGTAGTGTATTTTTCATTGCTGATGGACAGTTGGCTGGCGATGGGCAGGCGTGAATAATTAAGTCCCCATAATATTTTGAAGAGCAGGTAAAGGATCATTAAAAAATTCAGGACCTGCAGGGAAATGTTAAGGCCATCCGTTCTTTTTAATTTCTTTTGAACGAGTCTTCTATAAAAGAGGTATCCATAACGGATCACATAAAGGATCAGCAGCAGGTAAAGGAAATCCCCCAGGGCAAAAGGCACCAGACTGCTGAAGGACCGTTGTACAGGGGCGATGAAATTATAAATGCCGCGGGAGTAATACTGCTCCACCCAATTGCTGTTGAAGCCAATCGCATATACCATTGCCGAAAGGATAAACAGCAGGGTAAACTGCTTTATTTTTGGCTGGTATGCAGGATTCATTAGCGGTTAAAGGACAATCTCTTTCCGGTTTCCTGCGTGGTAAACTTTCCTTGGGAGTAAGCAAGGTTACCCGATACAAAGGTATGGGTGATCTCGGCCTGGAAGGTTTGTCCTTCAAAGGGCGACCAGCCACATTTGTACAGTACATTTGTTCGGGTTACTTTAAAAGGATCGTTTAAGTTTACCAATACCAGATCGGCCCAATAGCCTTCCCTGATAAATCCCCTTTTGTCAAGATTGAAGCAGGTAGCGACATTGTGTGCTGTTTTTTCGGCGATCTGCACTAAAGATATTTTGTTCTGGTGGTACATTTCGAACAGGGCCGGTAAAGCATGCTGTACCAATGGGCCACCCGAAGGCGCCTGTAAATAAGGCTGCTCTTTTTCTGCTATGGTATGTGGCGCATGGTCTGTAGCGATGATGTCGATGTATCCCTCCAGCAGGCCTTTCAGAATACCTTCTTTATCGGCTGCTGTTTTTACTGCCGGGTTCCATTTTATCCAGTTGCCTTTGGTGGCATAATCGCGGTCGTCGAACCAAAGGTGGTGTACACAAGCTTCAGCAGTTATTCTTTTATCTGCAAGTGGCGTTTTATTATCGAACAAGGCCACTTCTCTGGCCGTAGAGATGTGAAGGATGTGCAGGCGTGTGTTGTATCTTTTTGCCAGTTCTACCGCTAAGGAAGAGGATTTATAGCAGGCCTCTGCACTGCGGATCAGCGGATGCATTTCTATGGTAATGTTCTCGCCATATTTCTCTTTGTATATCGCTAAATTGTGCTGTATGGTCTGTTCATCTTCACAATGTGTAGCCACCAGCATAGGGGCTTCTTTAAAGATGTTTTCCAATACTTTCTCATTGTCCACCAGCATATTGCCTGTTGATGAACCCATGAATACCTTGATGCCGCAAACGTTTTTAGGATCTGTTTTTAATACTTCTTCCAGGTTGTTGTTGGAGGCGCCCATAAAAAAGGAATAGTTGGCCAGCGACATTTCTGAAGCGATGGCATATTTATCTGCCAACAGGTCCTGGGTAAGCGTATTTGGCACCGTGTTGGGCATCTCCATAAATGAGGTGATCCCTCCGGCAACGGCAGCCATGCTTTCTGAAAAGATATCAGCTTTGTGCGTTAGTCCGGGTTCTCTGAAGTGTACCTGATCGTCGATCATTCCCGGGAAAAGATGTAAGCCTTCGGCGTTGATCTCCTGATCCGCTGGCGCATCTATATTTGGCGCAATCTTTTCAATAAATCCGTTTTTGATGAGTACATCGGCAACAACAATTTGCCCCTCGTTTACGATCGAAGCAGCTTTAATCAGAATGGTATCCATGCTGTCAAAATTAGAAAAAAACTTTTCAATATATTCTAATTAGAATATAATGTATACTATAAAAGTAATAAATCAGCGAGCTTTTGCATTGGAGGACTAAACAAGCGAATATGGAACCTTTGCATCGAGGTTTAGACCGGTGACTAAATAAATTTTGTCTATTTTTGCAAAATGGCCAAGAAATTCGAGGAGTTTAACCTTAACCGACAGATCTTAAATGCAGTAGCTGATGCCGGATTTGCCGAGGCGACACCGATACAGGAAAAAGCAATTGCACCTGTTTTATCCGGACAGGATATTTTTGGGATTGCGGAGACCGGTACCGGGAAAACGGCCGCATATGTTTTGCCGATTTTAATGCAGTTGAAGTATGCCCAGGGGGATGCTGCACGTGCATTGATACTGGCGCCTACCAGGGAATTGGCCATGCAGATTGCCGAGCATGTAAAGCTATTTTCGACCTATACCGACCTGCGCTCTGTAGTGGTATTTGGTGGCATCGGCCCGAAGACACAGATCGAACAGATCAAAGCTGGGGTGGATATTATTATTGCCACACCGGGCAGGTTCCTGGATATTTATCTGGCGGGGCATATCAATACCCAGTACCTGAAATTTCTGGTGTTGGATGAGGCGGATAAAATGATGGACATGGGCTTTATCGGCTCTATACACCGGATCCTGGAAATTGTTCCCCGCAAACGGCAGAACCTGCTGTTCTCTGCTACGATGAGCAGCCTGGTCCAAAAGATAGCGGGTGATTTTCTTAAGAATCCGACCATTATTGAAGTCGGCGAGCAGGCTACACCAGCTTCTACCGTTACGCAGGTTTTATACGAGGTGCCCAATTTTAAGACGAAGATCAACTTGTTGCAGCACCTGATGAAAAATGATGAAGAGTTTAAGCGGCTGATCATTTTTTGTAAGACTAAAACCGTTGCAGACAATATACACAGTTTTATCTCCCGTCGTTTTGGCGAAGAAGCGGTAAGGGTGATCCATGCCAATAAAGGCCAGAATACCAGGATCAACTCGATCAATGCTTTTAAAGAAGGTAACATCAGGGTTTTGGTAGCTACTGATGTGGCCTCGCGGGGGATCGATGTGACTGAAGTGAGCCATGTGATCAATTTCGATGTGCCGATCGTGATTGAAGATTATGTGCACCGGATTGGAAGGACCGGACGAGCTTATGCCAAGGGCGATGCCCTGACGTTCTGCGGTCCGGCCGAGAAATATTACATTCAGAAAATAGAGAAGTTAATCAGACAACAGATTCCTGTTGTACCTTTGCCGGCGGAAGTTTTTGTGGAAGAAACGCCTTATGAAGAGAAACAAGCTATTGCCCGTGCAATAGATGATCAGAAAAGGAAAGAGGATCCTGATTTCAAAGGAGCATTCCATGAGAAAAAACATGCTGCAGCCATAGCTGCGGCAGCCAGGAACAAGACAAACAAGCAGCCGGCCTGGAAAAAGAAAAAGTTTAAAAAATAGGATAGGAATTGAAAGTAAAACTGACCCCGCTTAATATCGTTTCGGCTTTATGCCTGGTCATTGCTGTGCTGGTATTGCTGGATAAAAAGGATGCCAGGTACCCTCAGCATGTCGATATGACCGGTTTACTTTCCGGATTCTGTGTTTTAACTGCGGTGATCGCCTTTATCTCCGACCTTATTTTCAGAAAATTTATTCCCAGCCTTAAAAAACTATGGATCATTGAGAGCGTACTCATCGTTTTCGTGATCATTTTAATATTTATCATAAAAGTTAGCATAAAATAATGAAGCAAGCAGAAATCAAAATCACAGTTCAACTGGATGACAATAACGTACCGGAAAATATCATGTGGGAATCTACCGATGCGGAAACTAAAGAACAGGTGCCGGTAAAATCTATGATGCTTGCTCTTTGGGACCATAATTACAAAAATTCGATGCGTATAGATCTTTGGACTAAGGACATGCCCGTTGATGAGATGAAAAGGTTTTTCTACGAGACTTTGCAAACGATGGGCGACAGCTTTTTAAAGGCTACAGGCGAAAACCTGATCGTAGAAGATCTGCGTGATTACTGTGCGCATTTTGCGGATAAAATGGGGATCAATACACAAGGATAATCAGGATGAGAACTCAGGGAATTGTAGGTTCGGTACTGATGGCTGTCGGCGGAATGTGTCCCCTGCTACGTGTACCGATTAGGGGAAACTGGAATTATTTTGACCTTGACCAGACACTGGCCATTGCTTTTTATGTGTTGGTTATTGTCGGGCTGATCGGAGCGTTTACGGCGAAAGCTGGTTTAGTAAAATTTGCTGGTTGGGCTGGTATGGTAGTGGTTGCCATCACCCTTGCGGGTGTGTACTTCAAAGCCCATGATTCATTTGGCTTTTTACACTTTAAAAAGGCAGTAGACTTTGCCGCCGGCCTGGTTAAATACAAATGGGGCTGGTGGGTAATTCTTGCAGGAGCATTCCTCCTGATTACGGTTAGAAGGCCGAAGGTGATGATCGCTGCTCAAAATCCAGGGTTGGGCGAGCCGCCAGTGGCTTAGCATTTGTTAGTTCAGGTCGCCAAGTGTTTTGTGGTGCCTTTTGCGCTTGTACTGACTTTGTCTAAGCTTATCATCGCCACTGATAATACTGATGTTCCCATCGGCCTCCATAATGGCAAGCTTAACCTCTTTATATTTTTCTACGCCATGTTCGCGTATGGCTTCCCTTAGTTCCTCATCGGTGATGCCCAGTTTACTGAGCATGGAGAAGTCCAGGATTCCGTTATGGATGAGGATCTCAGGTTTCTCGGTGAGCAGGTCCCGAATGGTCTTGCTTTTAAATATCACTTTTCTGAGGACGTAGCTGAGCGCAAATAATACTGCAGCCGCTAGCAGTCCGCCGGACAAGCTGGTGTTATCGCCTACCATCGCGTTCTGTACCGCATTACTGATCAGCAGGATTAGAACCACATCTGTCGTGTTTAACTGCGAAAGTTCTTTTTTGCCGGTTAAGCGGATGGCTATCAGCATAAAGACATATACTGCCAGGCTTCTTAGTATAATATCAAGGTATTCATTCATTTGCTTAAGAATTTGCGTAGTTTGTTGTTGATCAGGAGCATTCAATTGCCATTATGATACAATAGTATGAATATTTAGCATACAAAATATATAGACAGAAAGCCTAACTTGATCATTTTATTGGAACAAACAAATTATGATTTTAACCATTACCAAACAAAGAAGGAAGCACCTGGCTGTTGGCTGTGCATCTCTGCTATTTTTATTGTTAACGGGGCCATTAGCCGGTTTTGCTGCAACGATTACGGTTTCTTCTTTGCCCGAATTACAAAAGGCGGTTGATAAGGCTGTTGCCGGAGACGTAATCCTCCTTAAAGACGGGGTTTATACCAGTACGGAAAGTATTGTGGTAAAGTGTAGGGGGACAGCTGCCAGACCGATTACGATTGCTGCCCAAACGATTGGTGCCGTGGAATTTTCGGGCACAGGTTGGATCAGCATTCAAAAACCAGCAGCTTATGTTATTATACGGGGTTTTAAGCTGACCAATGTTGCAAAAAATGAGATTGCTGCGGGAAGTACTTTTTGCCAGTGGACCAGGAACATTTTTGAATGTACAGGTGAAGGGAACTATTTATCGATCATTGGAAATGATCACCAGGTAGATCACAATACCTTCCAGAATAAAAAAGCATTGGGAAAGTTTATTGGTGTAAGAGGGACGGGTAAGCAGATTGCGGAGCGGTTATGGATCCATCATAACTATTTCCACAATTTTTCCAAGCAAAGCGGGAATGGGGCAGAGGCTGTTCAGTTTGGTTTAAGTGGTTACAGCCTGTCATCCACCAACAGTATTTTTGAGTATAATTTGTTTGAAAACTGTGAGGGGGAAAATGAGCTGCTATCTGTTAAATCTTCGGCCTTAACGGTCCGTTACAATACGGTTCGTGATTGTAAGGCACAAATGACTTTAAGACACGGTAATTTCAACAAGGTATATGGGAACTATTTTACCAGGACACCAGGTTTAAGGATCTTTGGTGATGATCATCTCATTTATAGTAATTATTTCGAGGATTGTGAGGTGGCCATAAACATCGGTAACGGTGGTGCTGAGGTGGCGGATGGTGCACCATTGACTTCTCATGATCGTCCTGATCGGGTTTTGATTGCTTTTAATACCCTGGTGAACAATAAAAAGAATATAACATTGAATCCGAGAACACCAATAGGATTGGGTGCTATTGATATTACGATCGCGCATAACCTGATCCAGGGAGGAGAGGAGGCTGTTTTGATTAACGGGCCGTTTGTTAATCCTAAATGGGAAGGGAATGTGATTTATAAAGTTAAGGGGCCGGGGAGTATACCTGAGTTCGCCTATAAAATGATGGATCCCAAATTGGTTCGGAATGCTTCAGGAACGTATCATCTTGAAGGCGCAAACGCAGGTTTGAATGTTACCGCTGCTTATCCGCTGATCACTGTTGATATGGATGGGCAAAGTCGCAGGTCACCTTTACAGGTTGGCGCCGACCAGGTATCTAAGGCTCCTGTTGTCGCCGGGATTTTGACACCTGAGTTGGTTGGATATAAAGCGAAATAGTATCTTTGCGGCTGAATGAATTTAATAAGCCAGGTAAAACACTTAATTAAAAAAGAATTGCTGCTGGAGTGGCGCTCAAAGTACACCTTAAACGGTGTGCTTTTGTATGTGGTTTCCACCGTGTTTGTCTGCTTCTTATCCTTTGTAAGTATTGATAAAATTACCTGGAATGCCTTGTTCTGGATTATCATGCTTTTTGCCTCTATAAATGCAGTTTCCAGGAGTTTTTTGCAGGAAAGCAGGGGGCGGCAGCTGTATATTTATACGATAGCAAGTCCGATCGCCTTGATTATTAGCAAAACCATTTATAATGTGCTATTGATGCTGTTGCTTACGGTTATCGCATTGGGGTTTTATATGCTGGTGTTTACTCAGGTACCAGACGATTTACCAATGTACCTTTTGGCTACGGTGTTAGGTAGCCTGAGTTTCTCTACGATATTTACGATGATTTCCGCTATTGCTTCCAAGGCAGGAAGCGGGGGAATGCTGATGGCTATTTTGAGTTTCCCGGTTATCATTCCGGTATTGGTGGTATTGATCAAGCTGACAAAAAATGCGATTGATGGATTGGACAGGAGTGTAAGCTGGGACGAGGTTGGGCTATTATTGGTGATCAATGTGTTGGTGATGGCGGTGTCCTTATTGCTGTTTCCTTATTTGTGGAGGGATTAAAATTTATACGATGAACGAATATCTTTTCTCTTACGGTACACTCCAAAAAGATAAAGTGCAGCTGGAAACTTTTGGTCGGTTATTGAACGGTTTCGCCGATACTTTAAAAGGCTATAAACTTTCGACGGTCAGGATCGTGGATGAAGATGTACTTGCTAAAAGTGAACAGGAAATTCATTTGCTGGCGATGCCATCTGACGTAACAACTGACCGCATTGATGGTGTTATTTTCGAAATTACACATGAAGAACTGCTGGCCGCGGATGGGTATGAGACTGATGCTTATAAAAGGGTCAAATTGCAGTTTGCGTCAGGACAGGAAGCCTGGATTTACGTTGCATCATAATGTACAATCGTTACTATTATAGGCCTGAATTTCTGGATCCATATACAGATATTAGAATAATTAGTTATGGACAACTAAAGTGCTTCTATTTCTTCAATAGAAAGACCTGTGGCTTCAGCAATAATTTCAAGTGCGATTTGCTTACTCTTTAACACAAGAGCAGTTTCAATTGCTTTTTTGTGCTCACCAATTTCAATGCCTTCAGCCTTTCCTTCAGCTTTTCCTTCTTTCTTTGCATAGCTGAGTGCACCATTGTTGTCCCGTTGAATTTTTAAACTTTGCTGATATTCGTTCATCTCCTGTGGTGTTAAATTACCAACTTCTGCAATCTTGAATACCCATTCGTATTCATCCTTTCCTCTCAAAGATAGCGGAATTTCATCTAATGTTTTTAGATTATTTAAGATATACAGCCACTCTTCCAGTTCGTTTTCGAGTTGACCTTCTGATTTCTTAAACTTTGGCATCTCAATAAATATATATCCCATCTTTGTATAGAACTCCTCGTTGGTATGGATATCAATGAGACGAACATCATGTATGAAGTGATCCGGATGGCTGTTGTCGAACTTGAAGTCCATGATAGCCAGGAAGTAGATTTCCGGAAGCAGGTAGTCCCAGTCAGCAACAACACCAACTCCCTGTTCCTGGATCAGGTTTGCGATATAGAAGATACTTCTGTCTTTAAAATTATCGACTTTGGCTTTCTGCATTTCAATGATAAAGTGCTCACCTTTATCGCCGGTACAATATAAGTCGAAGATGGTTTTCCGGTAGTCCTTTCCCGGCCCCTTATATTCCGTGTTCTTATATTTTATATCAAGAATTACTTTTCGACCGCGAAATACGCCATTTAAAAATTTGATCAGGAAATCCCGGTTCGGTGCTTTGCCAAAAATGTGCTTAAATCCGAAGTCACTGTAAGGATCAATGAAACGGGTAAGGGCATTTTTATTTGTGGTAATTGAATTTGTAACCGTAGTATTTTCTTGCATCTGAAATGAAATGTATTACCAAACCTAGTTAGATCGCTTAGAAAATGTCTGACATTTTTCTAATTCAGCGGAAATCGCAGATAAATTGCATTTGACTTCTATAAAATTTGGTGAGATCCGATATCTGTATGTAAGGAAGTACAATATTATGCGTGTGAAATACATGGCTTTTTCGCTCGATGTCAAAATATTACAGAATTAGTTTCCAGAACCTCTCATTGATTAAATACAATGCTTGGAGAAAGTGGTATGAAGCTTTCCGCGGGTGAAGAACAAAGGTTGTCCATAGCCAGAACATTATTAAGATGGGAAATTAATCCAATTGTGCACGCAGTGTGTGCGCATAATTCAAAGTGCTTCTATTTCTTCAATAGAAAGACCTGTGGCTTCAGCAATAATTTCAAG
>CBFGNP010000011.1:0-17629 GCA_965650095.1 uncultured Pedobacter sp.
AAAAAGGTAAAAAAGTTCAGCTGGAAGAAGCCAGTTTGGATTTTGATCATATAACAGAAACAAAGGTTTTAATTTCATTTAAATAAAAAATGAGTAATATTAATTTAATCGATTCATTTCAAGAGTTTAAAGACTTCAAGAACATCGACCGTCCTACAGTGATTAGTGTGCTGGAAGAGGTATTTCGCAGTATGTTGCGAAAAAAATATGGTACGGATGAAAATTGTGACGTAATTGTTAACCCGGACAATGGAGATTTAGAGATCTGGCGGACCAGAAAGGTCATGGAAGATGGCTTTTCTGAGGACGACGATTTGGAGATCGAGCTTGCGGAGGTGAAGCAACTGGATCCAGACATGGAAGTTGGGGACGATTACATTGAGCAGATCACATTGGAGAGCTTTGGCCGCAGAGCTATTCTCGCTGCCCGTCAGACATTGGTTTCCAAAGTACTGGAACTGGAGAAAGACGAAATCTTCAAAAAATATAAAGATCGTGTTGGTGAGATTGTTACGGGAGAAGTTTATCAGGTCTGGAAAAAAGAAACTTTGGTACTTGATGATGAAGGCAATGAATTATTGATGCCTAAAACCGAGCAGATCCCTGCTGATTATTTCAAAAAAGGAGATGCGGTACGTGCGGTAATCTTGAAAGTTGATATGGTAAATGCAACACCTAAGATCATCATTTCGAGGATTGCACCTGAGTTCTTACAGCGCCTGTTTGAAATTGAGGTTCCAGAGATTTTTGATGGTTTGATCACCATCAAGAAAATTGTTCGGGAGCCGGGAGAGCGCGCTAAGGTGGCTGTAGAATCCTATGATGACAGGATTGACCCTGTAGGTGCCTGTGTGGGTATGAAGGGTTCACGTATTCACGGAATCGTCAGAGAACTTAAAAATGAGAATATTGACGTCATTAACTTTACCAATAACATCTCGTTATATATTACAAGGGCATTGAGCCCGGCAAAAATCACTTCTATTAAATTAGATGATGAAACTAAACATGCTTCGGTTTATCTGAAACCAGATCAGGTTTCACTGGCTATCGGACGTGGTGGTCATAACATTAAACTGGCCGGTAAATTAACCGGATATGAAATCGATGTGTACCGTGAAGCTGGTGAAGAGGATGAGGATGTGGATATCGAAGAATTCTCGGATGAAATCGATAGCTGGATCATCGATGAGCTGAAAGCGATTGGCTGTGATACGGCTAAGAGTGTATTGGCGCTGTCTGTTGATGAATTGGTGAAACGTACCGATCTGGAGGAAGAGACCATAAAAGAAGTCATGAGTATATTAAAATCAGAGTTTGAGTAACGTTGGCTATGGTGGTTTACAAATTATGTAGAAATTAAAAACTAATTGCCTACACATGAAATAAACAAGAATAAACGTTACTTTTGTATAAGAATTAAAGAAAAAATAGGATATCAATGTCAGACGACAAACCAATAATTTTATTTAAAGCAGTTAAGGAACTTAACGTAGGGATTGCTACGGCCGTTGAGTTTTTAGAGAAGAAAGGCTTTTCTGTTGAGAATAAACCCACAACTAAGCTCTCCCGCGACATGTATAATGCATTGTTGAAAGAGTTTCAGGGCGATAAGATCGTAAAAGAAGAAGCCAATCAGATTGTTATTGGTAAAATTCGTCGTGATGAGCCTGAGGTAACTGATAAAGTTGCTGAGGCACCTAGAAAAAATGTTGAATTTGAAAATGAAGGAGTTCTAGTTAAAAACCTTCATGCTTATACTCCTCCGGTCGAAAAGCTTAAGGAAGAAACTCCGGCTGCTGAGAAAGCAGAAGAGAAAACTGATGAAGGCGCCTTACCTGGTGTGAAGATAGTAGGAAAGATCAATCTTGATGATTTAAATGCTAAAACACGCCCTGTTAAAAGAGAGGACACTCCTGCACCTGCAGCTAAGGCCGAGACGCCTGCTGCACCTGTTGCACCTGTTGAAAAAGCCCCTGAGCCGGTCAAGGAAGTAGAGAAGCCGGTTGAACAGCCTGTTGCAGAAATAAAATCTGAACCTGTTAAGCCTGTGGAAACACCTAAAGCCGAGGAGCAGCCAAAGCCGGTTGCTGAGGCGCCCGTGGTTAAAGCTCCTGAGCCTGTAGTTACGCCGAAAGTAACTCCTGAACCGCCAAAAGTTGAAAAGCCCGAAGAGACTGAAGTGATTAAAGCACGTTCGGTAAAGCTTTCTGGCCCAAACATCATTGGAAAAATTACCTTGCCGGTAACGCCTGACCGTAAATCACAGCCTGTTGCTTCTTCGGGAGAAAGTGCTGACGCAAAGAGAAAGCGTAAACGTAAGAAGACACCTGGAGGACATCCGGGACAGGGTGGTCATGGACAACCACAGCAGGGAGCTCAGCAAGCTGGGCAGCCTGGACAAGGCGGACAGCCGGGACAACCAAAACCTGCACCTACGTTTGGTAACAGACCGGATTTTAGAAATAACACAAACAATACAGCCAACAGGCCTAATTTCAGGAATAACAAGCCAGGAGCTCCTTCTGGCGGACCGAAAGAAGAGCCTACGGAAAAAGAAATACAAGATCAGATCAAAGCAACACTTGCCCGTTTAAGTGGAGCTGGTAAATCTGGTAAATTTGCTCAGCGCGCTAAATTACGTCGTCAGAAGCGTGATGATGTGGCCATGTCTGCCGATGAAGCAGCAATGGAGCAGGAGTTACAATCCCGTGTACTTAAGGTGACGGAATTTGTGACCGCAAATGAGCTGGCGACCATGATGGATGAGCCGGTTACAAAAATTATCGCGACTTGTATGAGTCTGGGTATGTTTGTATCGATTAACCAGCGTTTGGATGCAGAGACCTTAACGATTGTTGCTGATGAGTTTGGTTACGAAATACAATTCGTTAAGCCGGATGATGAAAGTGACATTGTTATTGAGGAAGAGGATTCAGAAGAAGATTTATTGCCAAGAGCACCAGTGGTAACCATTATGGGACACGTGGATCATGGTAAGACTTCCTTACTGGATTATATCCGTAAAGCGAATGTGGTTGCAGGTGAGGCCGGTGGTATTACCCAGCACATTGGTGCTTATATGGTAACTACCTCCACAGGTAAGAAAGTAACCTTCCTGGATACACCGGGTCACGAGGCCTTTACGGCGATGCGTGCACGTGGTGCCAAGGTAGCGGATATTGCGATTATCGTTATCGCGGCGGATGATGCCGTGATGCCTCAGACAAAAGAGGCGATCAATCACGCACAGGCTGCAGGTGTACCATTGGTATTTGCTTTTACTAAGATTGATAAACCGGGTGCGAACTCTGATAAAATACGTGAACAATTATCTATTATGAATATCCTGGTTGAGGATTGGGGAGGTAACTTCCAGTCGCAGGAGATTTCTGGTAAGAGCGGTTTAAATGTAGATCTGCTTTTAGAAAAGGTATTATTGGAAGCGGAATTATTAGACCTCAAGGCTAATCCTGCCAAGCGTGCTACGGGTAGTGTAATTGAGGCTACGCTGGATAAAGGACGTGGTATTGTGACTACGGTTCTGGTTCAGGCAGGTACCTTAAAGGTTGGTGATCCTATCCTTGCAGGTAGCTATAGCGGACGTGTTAAAGCCTTGTTTAATGAACGTGGACAGAAAGTAGATAAGGCAGGCCCATCGGTACCCGTACAGGTACTGGGTATGCAGGGCGCACCTACTGCAGGAGATAAATTTAATGCGCTGGAAAGCGAAGTTGAAGCCAGGGAGATTGCGAACAAACGTTTACAATTGATGCGTGAGCAGGGACTGCGTACACAGAAACACATTACGTTGGATGAGATCGGCCGTCGTTTGGCGATTGGTAACTTTAAAGAGCTTAATCTGATCGTTAAAGGTGACGTGGATGGTTCTATCGAGGCTTTATCCGATTCACTATTGAAATTATCTACTCCAGAGATCCAGATCAATATCATTGGCAAGGCCGTAGGTCAGATCTCTGAATCTGATGTATTGCTGGCTTCGGCATCGGATGCGATCATCATCGGTTTCCAGGTTCGTCCGTCAACTGGTGCGCGTAAACTGGCAGAAGCTGAACAGATCGATATCCGTTTATATTCTATCATCTACGATGCGATCAACGAGATCAAGGCGGCGATGGAAGGTATGCTTGCACCGGAGTTTGAAGAGAAGATTACAGCTAACGTGGAGATCAGAGAGACCTTCAAAATCACTAAGGTTGGTACGATTGCCGGTTGTATGGTGTTGGATGGTACCATAACCCGTAACAGCAAGATCCGTATCGTTAGGGATGGTGTGGTTGTTTACACCGGTGAACTGGCTTCATTGAAACGTTATAAAGATGACGTGAAGGAAGTGTCAAGAGGTTACGAGTGCGGATTGAACATTCAGAACTTTAATAACATTGAAGTAGGCGATATCGTTGAGGCTTACGAACAGGTTGAAGTGAAAAGGAAGTTGTAAAACTTCGTAAGATTATATTTTAAAGCGCATTGGAGTTTATCTTCAATGCGCTTTTTTTATGGTGACTCTTTTACTTAAGTTAATTGGGAATATTTTAAAATTTATAGTAAGAATTCATTGACGTAATGACGTAGTTCATTCGCGTAGTGAAAGTGTGCTTTCATGTAAAGCGAAGGCTTAATCAATATTTTGTGAATAGATTTAGTCAAAAATATATCTGAACAACTTATTATATAACGTTCTCAAATTATGATTTCTATTTCTTACTTCTATATAAGCAATCCGACTGCTCTCAATCACATTATTATTCCTGCAACTTATCAGCCAGCAGGCCGGGGTTTAGATTGAGCATTTATTAAAACTTTAGAGGAAGCCGAAAATCTTAAAAAGAGTAGGCAATTAATTATAATCCAATCATGCTCATCAAAACAGCTATGCTAAAAAAATTACCCTATTTATTTCTATTACTTATTGTACTTACTTCTTGTCAAAAAAAAGAACTTGCTGAATTTTCTAATCAAGATCAAATTACTAACGACTTAAATCAATTTAGAGACCTGAAATCTCCAACTAT
Source organism: uncultured Pedobacter sp. (assembly GCA_965650095.1). Classification (GTDB taxonomy): domain Bacteria; phylum Bacteroidota; class Bacteroidia; order Sphingobacteriales; family Sphingobacteriaceae; genus Pedobacter. The sequence goes on from CBFGNP010000011.1 coordinate 5,037, forward strand.
TGCAAAATACTCTTTCAAGGATTTTGTTTCTCCAACGTTGATGAGTATGAGCACGAATGACAATTCTGGATGTATTACGACTTTACATACTCAGTCTCAACAGTTTGATAAGCTTAGTGTGCTTGACCCGACTTCAGATATTCTATATGTTGGGTCTCTGTTTGATGGCAATACCATTCAAACGGGTGAATATATTCCAATTTTTCTTTCGGAGGACTATGTTAGAAAGCCAATTACGATTTCAGTATCTATTCAGGGTAGTTCCGGAATCGTAGCTAAAACTATCGAGCCTGCTTTAAGCACCTATAGAACTGCAATGCAAGAGATAACCAACGCTGAAATTAATGGTGAGCAACCAGCTGCCTTTACGTTCGAAGTAAAAAAAGTCAGGTCGAAAAGAGAAGTGGTGATGAATATTGGAGCCGCCTTAAATGTTGGAGGTAGTTTGTTCACCTCAACTTTTAATTTTGATGAAACCAGTACAACCACTAGAAATTTCTACTTACTTAAGATTTATCAGAAGTTTTATTCAGCTGATATAAACATCCCTCAAGACGGGAACTTATTTAATAAGCCAGCAAGTTATGAGAGTAATGTTGCTCCCGTTTATGTATCGGGAATAGATTATGGAAGAAGTGCTTACCTGTTAATAGAAAGCTCATACGATTCAACGCGGGTTAAAAATGCTTTAAAAACAACTTTTGATTTTTGGAAAATCGATGGAAGTGCGAATATAAGTAAAGAAGTGCAAGATGTTACCGATGAGATGACCATTAGTGGAACTGCAATAGGGGGCTCATCGAGTTTAGCTGCAGAAACAATCAGTGGATTGGAGTCGTTTCACAACTATGTAATCAGGAGTGGAAATTTGACACCGAATTCACGAGGAGCTATTATTGCATACAGAATGCGTAATGCAAAAAATCATGCTATCTATAATACTATGATTAATGGCGACTATTATGTTCGTGATTGTTCTGGAGCTAAGCGATTATTATATAATTTCTATTCGACACAGTTTGGACACATATATACCATCAATAGTAATTTTGCTAATGAGCGTCCAGGTTGGAGACGGATAACAAACGATCCGATTTATGTTTATGGAACTCAGGTTGCCGGATCCGTTCCTGTATATATTATGCAACATAGGAGTCGGGCTGTATATTGTTTAACTACTAACAATACGATTGATCTTGATGTCTGGGCATCAACCGGACAGCCTGATTTTTATGCGTACAAAGTGCCAGGTGATTTCAGAGTCCCAATTCACCAGTTCTATAATCCTCAGTTTCCTACTCATGGATACTTTTATGATATAACATATAATCCTCTGGCCAATGGATGGGTTGAAAATGGCATCAAGTTTTATGCATTCAATTCTCCAAATTAGTATTACCTAATTATTGAAAAATAAACTTGTTTATAGAATCGACTCCTTTAGGGTATTGTAGACTTTATAACTCTAAGGTATTTACAAGAAAGCGCATTGGAGGTAAACTTCAATGCGCAGTTTTTTTAAATACGATAGTTGAGAGCGGACGGTTTTTAGCAATCTTACAATAATAAATATTCATTACTAATAAGAGTAGTTTTACTGCCAGTCATGGTCGGAAGAGTTTTCTTCCGACTTTTTTATTAAACACTTTGCATAAATAACTGATAGCCAATCGATAGTCATTTTGTTATGTTTAGCCACCGCATTACTCATAATCAATGATGCCATTCAAATGTGTGGGACCTCGTAGCTCTTCCAGCGACGATCCCGCGATGCGGGAGACAGTAATTGAACACGTGAAAAAAGAACTGGTCGCAAGATATTAAAAGGTGCTTCTATGAAATGTGGGTATTTGACAAATTTTTTGTGAATAGATATCAACCTCCTGTAAATTATTTATCTTCGTTAAAATTCGTATCAACGGGTCTTGAAAAGCTTAAGCGGGGATCAAACTAAATGGGGTTAAAAAAAATATTTAGAACAAAGAAAATACTGCCGAAGGAAAAGCAGGTTAAAGTTGGGAACTACAAGTTGGTAGCAAACTATGAGCATCCAATTGAAGAGTATCTAACTCAGTTTAAATATTATTCGAGGAATTTGCCGAGACTTGCTAAGTACATAGAAAGTAAATATCCGAAGTATTCAATAATCGATGTAGGTGCAAATATTGGGGATACCATCGCTCTTTTTAGAAGCGCGGGAGTCGATCAATTAATCCATTCTGTTGAAGGAAATCCTGTCTATATAGAGTTATTGGTTCATAATTTATCCCTATTTAAAGATGTTGAACTTCACAAGACATTTTTAAGCGAAGAGTCTAAAGAAGAAAGTATTGTTATTGACCATACAAATGGGACGGCAAACATAAGTACCGGAGCTGGTGAAGTTACAACAGTTGCTAAATTTGATGATCTTGTGGCTCAAAATAAAATTGAGAACATCAAGCTGCTGAAAACAGATACCGACGGATTCGATTTTAAGATCTTAAGAGGCTCATTTGATACTATTAAAAGAGATAAGCCAGTTTTGTTTTTTGAATATGATGTAGACTATCTCAGACAACAAAATGAGGATGGACTAAAAATCTTTGATAACCTTAAGGATTTCGGATATAATATTGCTCTTTATTATGACAACTTTGGCAAGTTTTTACTATCAACTGAAATAAGCAATACACATTTATTACAACAGCTTTATGCTTATATAAATAGAAAAGAGGATAGTGCTTTTCCATATTACGATGTTTGTTTATTCCATGAGAATGACAATGACTTGGCCGACTTCTGTATCAAAAAGGAGATGGAGTTTTACAGCTAAGTTGGCCGGTTAACTCTTTATACATATTGACCGTTGCTGCGAGGCATTTTTCCAATGTATAACTTCGGAGTTTTATCTTTCCGTCGTTAACAAGTTGCTTCCTGAGTACTTCGTCTTTTATCAACAAATGAATTTTGCTTATGAGCGACGGCATTGAGTCCGGATCAAAGTAAAGAGCAGCGTCTCCTGCTATTTCGGGAAAACAGCTGCAGTTACTTAGCAAGACTGGACAATCATTTTTGAAAGCTTCAAGTATTGGAATGCCAAATCCTTCATAAAGGGAAGGAGACACAAAGCAGATTGCATTATTATAGAGCGTATTTAATTGGTTATCTGTTGCAGATAAATGCAAGGTTTTGCTTAAGATTTGATGGTCAGTTAGAAAATCACTTTCTTCTACACTAAGTGGTCCTCCTCCTGTCAATACTAAATGCAGGGTATTATCAGTTTCGGCTATCTCCTTAAAGGCTTTGGCAAGAAAGAGAAAGTTTTTATATCCGCCTCTGCTCCCTACAAAAAGAATATAACGTTCAGGGAGCCGCTCAACCGTTTCATATTGTGGGGCATCCGTATTAATACCATGAGGTATTACTTTAATTCTGCTTTCTTCTATATTAAGATACCTTATGATGTCTTTTTTGGTAGTTTCCGATATGGCAATGATACGGTCCGCTGCATCGGCCATTTCCTTCTTCTGTTGTGGCGTAGGATCATCAGGAGAAAAAAATTGCGGAAACCGTTCGTAAACCATATCGTGAATCGTGATTACTAAAGGTTTTTTTAGATATTTAAGACAATAAGGGTCAAAATAGGTAGCATGAAACACGTCGAAATTATTCTTTTTTAAGAGGTATTTACAGTACTTTCTGTTTTTTTGATATATATCGGGCTTATTTCTTGTCAAATATTTGAATATTAGTCCTTCTAATCCTTGATCTAACGCTTTTTGGTAATAGTCCCTGGAATAAAGAAATCCTAATATTGCTTTTATTTCTTCATTTTTTTGAAGACCTTTTATAATATTTGCAAAATATCGCGAAATGCCACCGTATACCTGTAGACTGAATATCTGGTGATCGAATAGAACTTTTATCATTACTTTTGTCTCGTGCAATAACTCGATAAGCGAATTAACGTTTATTGCTTACCAAAATTAAATTGTTAATATGTTTTCCAACTCGCCAAAAATATCAATTATAACGATTAATTATAATAATGCGGAAGGATTGAACAAAACTATAGATTCGGTTACCGCTCAGAGCTATAAAAACATAGAGTATTTGATTATTGACGGTGGCTCAGACGACGGTAGTGTTGAGATTATAGAGCGCCACAGCAATGGAATCTATTATTGGGTGTCTGAACCTGACAAGGGTATTTACAATGCGATGAATAAAGGAATTGAGGCTTGTACGGGAGATTACTTGCTTTTCCTTAACAGCGGAGATACTTTGACTCAGGAAGGCATATTGGAGCAGGCTGTTGACTTGGGAATGGATAAGGATCTGGTTTATGGAGACATTGTGTTTGACAAAGATGGGCAGCGTAAAGAATGGCCTTCTACAACTCAACTTTCTTTTGATACTTTTCGTGCCGGGGGACTGCCTCACCCCTGTACATTTATTAAAAGATCATTATTTGAACTGGTAGGTCCTTATAATGAAGAACATCTCATCGTATCTGACTGGGAGTTTTTCTTGCTAGCTACCTGCAAATACAATGCAAGCTATAAGCACATCCATTTGTTCATTTGTGATTTTTGCGAGGAAGGAATCAGTTCCGATCCCCTTAATCAGGCCCTTATACAGGAAGAACGTAATTCCGTCCTTCAACATCACTTTTCTTTTTTCTTAGATGATTATAAAAGCTATGACCTTATGAAGAAGGAGCTGAGTAAAGTGATGTTTTTTGTGAGAATAAAGCGCTTTTTTAAAAAAATAGAGCAAAAATGACACAAAAACCTTTAGTCTCTGTAATTATCCCATCTTATAATTACGAACGGCACCTTCCCTATACTTTGGATTGCCTAATTAATCAGTCATATCAGCATGTTGAAATTATTGTTGTTGATGATGGCTCGAAAGATAATACGAGGGAACTCATGCAACGCTATTTGAAGAGGGACTCCCGGATCTTTTATATCTATCAGGAGAATAAGGGGCTGTCGTCCTCAAGAAATCTTGGAATTTACCACGCAAAAGGAACATATATTCAGTTCCTGGATGCAGATGATTTGATCTCATCAGATAAGATTGCGCTGCAGGTTGAACATTTTTCTGATCATCCGGATTTGTATATTTCTTATACTGCAGGCTACTATTTCAAAGATCAGCAACCTTTAAAGTGGTTTAAAAATGTATTTCTAACAGAGGAGGACTGGATGCCAAAATTGAAGGACTCGTCTTCAGAAGCGGTAGATGCACTTGTAAGAAGGAATATCATGCCTGTGAATTCGGCTTTGGTCAGGAGATCTTTATTTGAAAAGGCAGGTTTATTCGATGAAGACCTTAGAAGTCTGGAAGATTGGGATTTCTGGCTAAGATGTGCTTTTTTAGATATAAAGATTCGGTATTTGGAAGATGAACGCGCTTTTGCCTTGGTAAGGGTTCATGAAAATAGCATGAGTCAGGATCGGTCTAAATTGTATAGTTACGAGCTGAATTTGAGGTTGAAAATTAAAAAAATGCTTCAGGACTCTTCTACGTTGACAGCCAGTCAACTCGAGGGACTAAAAAAGGTGAATACAAGAAGTTTAATAGGTGTATTCAGCTTGTTAATCCGTTGGGTTGGCTTGTTTGATTTGAATAATCACAGACAACTCGCTAAAAAGATTGGAATCGGAATTTTCATTAAATCCTACCTGAAGGCATTAAATGATTCACGAAAAGCTTAGCGGCTTTTGTATTCTTATCTTCCCTATAACCTAAGGTCCAAGGGGCCTAGTCAGTGTTCTTTTGCCCGGCTTTTCTTTCTAATTAAATTTATTCTGCTCCAAAAGTTTTTCTTGTAGATGTATAAAAGACTATTCATATTTCTAATTAAAAAGAAGGCTAGTCTGTAATTGAACCTATTTGAGGTTGGTTTCTGAAGCATCAATTGATGCAGGTGATCTATAAATTTGTAATTTTTAGCGGTTGAATACTTTTTGCAAAACCGAATCCAGTGAATTAGTTTTTTATCTTCATTAAAAGGCTCTTCCTTTTTTTGGATTTTCTTACTTAATATATCAGTTGACGCATTGTCATGTTGTCTATAATTTACCAAACATTCTTCTATCAGGCCAATACTACCATGATTGGTGGCTGCAAAGGCAATCCAGTGATCATGGAAATACGATTTATTGAAAGGCATAATGTAGCGAATTAGCGTTTTTTTAAATAGCATTGCATGCCCTGATATACAGTTCCCAAATAAAAAAGGCCTAAAATCATGTCCTTTATAAAGGTTAATGATATCGGACATTTTCTTGTCCATTGATTCTCCATGCTCATTTACGAAGGCAGAATCATGATATATCAGAATATGATCGTTTATATTTTTATATAATTTACTAATTTTATTAAGGTTCCATAGATCATCCTGATCGGCTAATGCAATGTACTCTCCACGGCATAATGAAATAGCTTTTTCAAAGTTTTTAACGTATCCCAGATTGCTTTCATTTTGATAAATGCGAACGAAGGGAAAATTTGCCGAATAGGACGTCAACATCTTTAAAGTGTTGTCCGAGGAGCGATCATCAACGATGATAAGCTCTAAGTTCGGATAATCCTGATTGACCAGACTATCCAGTTGTTCGACAAGGTAGTTTTCACCATTATAGGTGCATAGGGCGATAGATATAAGTGGTGTTTGCATAAATCTAATCGATAAAAGTCTGCATATCAACAAGCCTTCTGTAAAGGCCATTACGAGCGATAAGTTCAGTATGACTACCTATTTCGACTACCTGTCCGTTATCAAGAACAGCAATGATATCTGCGTGCTGTATCGTACTCAGTCGATGGGCAATTACAATCGATGTTCTGTTCTTCATTAAGTTGTTTAACGCTTCCTGAACCAGTTTCTCTGATTCCGTATCGAGTGCTGAGGTTGCCTCATCTAAGAGCATAATCGGAGGATTTGCTAGTACAGCCCGGGCAATGCAGACTCGCTGTTTTTGACCACCAGACAGACGGTTTCCTCTGTCACCTACAAAAGTTTGATAGCCTTGTTCAGTATTTAATATAAAATCATGAGCATTGGCAATTTTCGCGGCTGTCACAACTTCTTCTTCTGTAGCTTCTGGTTTTGCGAAAGCAATGTTATTAAATATAGTATCATTGAACAACAAGGATTCCTGGTTGACAGTGCCCATTTGAGCACGTATACTTTCCACTGTCAAATCCTTGTAGTCGCGGCTATCGATTTTAATGCTGCCGCATTTTGGATCATGAAAGCGTGGGATAAGGTCCATTAATGTGCTTTTTCCTCCTCCCGAAGGACCTACAAGCGCCACTGTTTTACCCTTTGGTATGGTTAAATTGATGTCTTTCAGAACTTCCTTCCCGCCATAGTTAAAGGATACATTTTCAAAAGTTAAGGCCTGGCTGAAGCCATTTATAGCTTCTGCGCCAGGTTTATTCACCAGCTCTGGTTTGGTATCAATGAGTTCCAAAACACGTTCTCCGGCGGCAATACCTGAGTGTATTCCACTGAAGGAGTCTGTTAAGGCTTTTGCAGGGCGCATTACCTGAGAAAAAATTGCGATGTACGCTATAAACTGCCCAACTGAAAGCGCATTGGATTGTTTGCTCATGATTAATGAAGCTCCGTACCAAACGATAAATGTGACCATTAAGACTCCCAGAAACTCAGATACCGGTGAGCCTAATTGCTGCCTTCTCACCATTTTTCTGTTCAAATTGGAATAAAGCACGTTTTCATTATGGAACTTGTCTTTTATTCTTTCTGAGGCATTAAAGGCTTTGATGATTTTGATCCCGCCCAATGCTTCATCTAAGAATCCTATCATTTTTGCAAAAGATTCATGGGATTCTTTGGCCTGTTGCTTTAATCTTTTTACAATTTTGCTAATGATGAAAGCAGATAAAGGAATCACCATTAAAGAGAATAAGGTTAGCTTCACGGATATCGATAATAAGGCGATTACGTAGAAAATGAGTGTAACAGGCTCCTTAAATACGACTTGCAGGGTGTTGGTGACCGTAAACTGTACGACTTGCACATCAGAGGCAACTTTTGAAATGATGTCTCCCTTTCGCTCATTGCTAAAATAGCCAACATGAAGGTTCATCACATTGTTAAACACCGTTTTCCGAAGGTTAAGGAGCGTGTGTACCCTTAAATCTTCCATAGTCCTTTGTGAAAAGTATTTGAAGATGTTAGAAAGCAACACGGATATAATAATAATGACACAGATATAGCTTAATGTTTTTTCCGGGCCATACGTAGCCAGAGAATGATCCACAAATTCCTGGAACTTTCCTGTGATGTCAAAATTAGAAGCTGTAGTTGTGGTTGGTACTGGTGGTTTAGTTCCTTCACCTGACATCATTACGCCAAAAAGAGGAGATAATAGGGTCAGGTTTAAGACTCCAAAAAGTACTGCAAGTAAAGTGGTAATGATATATGGTATTGCAAACTTTTCTATTGGCTTTGCAAATAATAATAATCTGAAATAGGTTTTCATTTATAAAAATTAGGCTGCAAAGTTACGTTTTCTAGAACAAAACATATCTTGTTACAGCAATGCTACAGTCTTGTTGGAAATAGAGTTGTTAATTATATCAATGATATCCTGAACTTCCAGTTCAGAATCGTGTTTTTTCTTCAGGCCCCGAAGGTCTTTCCTTGAAGCTTTAATTTGAGGGATGTGCTCCAGATACTCCTTATAGCTTGCCATCATCCATGATTTGCCAAGAATAAGCTTGGGTAGTACTTCCAGAAGGAATAAATAGCCAGGCCATACCCATGCTCTGAATCCGTTCAGATGAATTTTGTGAAATATAAACCGGTTGCGATAATAGATCTTCTTGATAAAATCTGATTTAATTTGAGTTTTTGTGCTTCCACTAACCTGATGAAAACATATGGATTGATGTTCATAATAACATTTCCATCCCAAAAGCCATGCTCTTAAGCAAAGATCTGAATCTTCAGAAGAGAAGGGCGAGTAAATTTCATTAAATCCCTTAAGTTCTTTAAGCTTTTTTGTATCTACCAGGGCATTTGCACCCGAAAGATAAGCCGTATAGGTGCTTTGATCATCCGGATTAAGGCTGTAGTAGAAACGGTTTGCTTTAAGGCGGCAACCCTTGCGAAATAAAATCCGGGCGGCGTCTTCAATTTTGCTGCCGTCAGCACTCATAATCCGTCCCATTACCCCAAAAGTATCCTGGTACTGGAAATATCGCCATTGTTTCTCAAAGTAATCTTCTGCAAGTTTCACGTCTGAGTTCAGGAGAAACGTGAGTTCATATTGTGCTATTTTTATCCCGACGTTACACGTGTAAGAGAAGCCACGGTTTTTATCGTTTATCAGCAGGTTTATCTGCGGATAATGCTGCTTTATAAAATCTGCACTTTGATCCTTTGAACCATCATCAATGACAATGATTTCGAACGGGACTTCTGCTCTTTTGACGGCCTGGAGCACTGATGGCAAATAGGCTTCCAATAGATGCTTGCCGTTATAGTTCGGGATAACGACAGAAAGACTTTTCTTCATCATGTTATCTAACGATTTTATAGTTTCGGTATTCAAAAAGCCTGATTCCTGTCAGATCTTCTATTTTCTGTAAAATCCTTCTTTTAAGGTTCATCTTTGGAGCTTTTTTAGTCAGATCCTCATCAAATGTCCAATTGGTGGCCGCGATCCTATCTTGTATAACTTGAGGATGAGTGCCACTGAATTTAACCAGACGGTCTGCGTTACGCATATCAAAGGCTTCCTGAACGGGGAAATTGTGTTCTACCCAGTCTTTGGTCTGATAGAACTGATTAAAGTTCCGGACCTTTCCTTGTAACGCTTTGGGTGTTTTTACCCAACCATAGTGATATACATAGGCATCAATTAGCTTTACTCTTAGTTTTCTTTCGTTAATTCTAAAGCCTTGAGCATCCCTGTAAGAATGTATGCCGGGTAGGTTTTTCAGGACACGAATTTCTCGTCGATACCAACGCCTGGACGCTGCATAGTAATCATAGGAGGCATAGAAATGTAGATATTTCAAAAGCAGCGCTTCAATTTGTTCATCCCCAAGATTGGCCTGCATTTCCTGTTTGATCAAAGCATGATACTTTTCATGTATACATTCATCCCCTTGTATGTAGATCATCCAATCGGTATCTGCTGAAACTGCTTTAATGGCCTTATTTGTTTCTTCGGCAAAAACCTGTCCGCCCAGCTGAAGAGAATCGTCCCAAGTGGTATCTATTATTTTAATCTTGTCCGGTGAGATAGATTTTATAAGTTCAGCGGTTTCGTCTGTTGAATTCCCTACCGCAACGATAAATTCATCACATAGCGGTAAAACAGAACGAATGGCCTCTGCTACCGGATAGTCGTTTACGATTGCATTTCTGATAAAGGTAAAGCCTGTGACTTTCATGGGCGTTGTTTAAGGACAGGTTGTGTTAATTGCTGTTTTTTCCAGTGTGTACCCCGCAGGTACAGTAATTTACTTAGCGGGTACTTAAATTTAAAATGGCCGTTATAATCTGTTCCGAGTTCACGGTGCGGAATTTCAGGGTTTTCCTTTAAGCACTGATTTATGGCTGTTGCATACACCGTTGGTCCGGTCATTTTATGTACATCATGTGGGTGTTTATTGTTTCTGATATGGTCTGACATCAGCTCCATGGTCTTTTGCAGAAAGGGATGATTCGCTTCAGAAACCAATGCCCATTGTACATACATGCCTGGATTCCGTTCCTTTGAGATAATCGCAACATCATCCGAAAGAATGAAATCACTGAGCCGCCCGTTTATTGAGCTGTCTATATCCAGATAAATGCCGCCTTTTTTTAACAATATGGCATACCTGAAAAAGTCGGCTTTTGCCGCGCCAATATTAAGTTGCTTATAGAGTTTGAACGTTTCATCATCAAATGCTTCCTTTAAAAAAGATTCAATTCTGTTATCATCGTAAAATTCATAACGATATTCCGGATTTTTTTTCCTGAATCTTGAAATGTACCATCGGGTAATTAATGGTAATTTGTCGGATTTAAATGTTTGATAGATTACTTTCGGTATTGACATTATTGATGTTGAATCTAGTGTTTTTGAACAAGATGCTTTAATAGAATGTTGAATAAATTACATTTCTTTGTAGCAAAGATAATTTTAATTGATGCAAAACGAAGATTCTCTTGTAAAGGCTATAAAAGAAGGAAGCTTTATTGCACTGGCTCGGGCCATCACTTTCGTCGAAAATGACATTTCACCTGCGGCGCAATTATTAAGAAAAATAGAACTGAACTCAACTGTCCCTGTGATCGGAATAACCGGGCCACCGGGGGCTGGTAAGAGCACACTTGTCAATGCAATTACGGAACGGCTTGTAACCGAAGGTAAAAAGATTGCCATTCTTGCCATAGATCCAACTTCTCCATTTAATTTTGGTTCGTTGCTCGGCGACAGGATCAGGATGTCGCAGCAGTTTAACAACCCTAACGTATATATCAGATCGCTGGCTACACGTGGCGCACTGGGGGGGATATCTGCAAAAACAATTGAAATTGTAGATGTAATCAAGGCTGCGGGATTTGATCTGATCCTGGTTGAAACCGTTGGAGTTGGCCAGTCTGAAGTGGAGATTGCCGGTCTGGCTGATAAGACCATTGTGGTGCTGGTTCCAGAATCGGGAGATGAGATTCAACATATAAAATCGGGATTGATGGAGATTGCACAGGGTTTCGTCGTGAATAAAGCAGATAGAGCGGGCGCGGACGGCTTTGCAAATAACCTGAAAAAACTCGTTCATAGTCAGCATCAGCAAATTCCGGTCTTTAAAACGGTAGCCGATAAAAAAGAAGGTGTCACCGAATTATGTGACTGGTTGCTCAAGCCGATAGTAATGGGTGACGAGCGCCGATCGTTTTTGCTGGCGGAAAAGGCATTTAAAATTATACAACACTACCGCATGGAGAATGTCGATAGAAAACGACTGCATTCAGCCATTCTTGAGGCGATGAAAAATAAGGAGTTTAATATTTATCGCTTTACGGATAACTGGATTTAAGGCAGGGAATTATTTTTTTGTCTTAAAAACAGGACTTGCTTGTATAGGGGATTAGGACAGTGCTTAAGTGGTTTTTCAATGGCATTTAAAAAACAAGTTACCCTTGAAGTGTATTTTGAACACTACTTACCGGACTTTGACTTTTTTTTAATCGGAAGTCAGTTTTTTTTGTGGGTTTAAAGCGCTTTTTGTGGTCTTCCATGCCCAAAATGGGGTTATTTACTAAATCTTTGCAAGTTTGGAACGGTGTTTGTACAAGTGTTTTGAGAATTTAAAAATTTGTTTAATTTTGCTACACAAAAAAATTATACAATTAAAATTTGTTTAACTTTAAAAAAGAAAATTATGAATTATTCTACTTTAAAAAAGGGTCTAGCAGCTTCTTTTGTAGCATTAATGGGAGTAACAACTCTTGCAAGTGCTCAGGATACTGCGACGACTTCTTCTTCAGCCAAGGTATTTGGTGGAAGAGGCCAGTACAGAACTTGGTCGATCGGTGTTAATGCTGGAGTTTTATCTCCGTTTATTGC
>CBFGNP010000012.1:0-17488 GCA_965650095.1 uncultured Pedobacter sp.
CCCCACAATTATCAACATGATCGTTGCCTGGTCTATACAGGCACCCACGACAACAATACGACGCTGGGATGGTTTGAACAGGAACTGGATGAAGAAGGAAGGATGCGCATACAGAAATACCTGGGAACTAAAATTTCCGGGAAGAACATTAACAAAGTGATGATTAGGATGGCATACGCATCCATCGCAAACATTGCAATCGTTCCGATGCAGGACGTTCTGAAAAAGGATGCCCAGGCAAGAATGAACGTGCCGGCCTTTGCTAAAAACAACTGGAAATGGCGGTTAAAAGCCCATGAGCTTAACGAAAGCAGCGGTGCATTTCTTGGAGATCTTGTTCTGCTATACGGAAGATAAGCTGATTTTGATATTCTTATCCGACACTTCCTTCTGCAGCTTCGTATTGAAACTTCTGAAGCTCTTTTCCGCAGTGTGATACAAGTCTGTGTATTTATGTTGAAAATCTTTATCCAGGGTGTTGATGTTGTATATAAAACCCGAACCTTTTCTGTGCATGCGTTCAGCGATCTCTTTGCTGCACTTAAACTGTCCCTGCAACTTTGAATACAACATGTTTTTTACATGCTTGTCCCCCTCACCTGCATAATGAGGAAAAGCAAACATATTATTATTGATCAGGATGTCTACCCCTCTGAAGAGCCGGTCTATAACGGTAAGGATGATGTTGATGTCCATCTGATCGGCCGGGTCCGCAACCATCCCATAGCAATCAGACTCCCGTCCCATAAGCCGGAGTTCTGCCATGGTGCGGTCAAGGTCTGCCTGACAATCTCCCAAAACGATTACTTTTGCTCCCCTACCAGCCAGCATTAGGGTGATTTCACGTCCGATTCCTTGAGTACCCCCGGCGATAAGTATTTTCTTTCCGGAAAGATCTTCAGGAAGGTTTACCATTAAGTTGTTTATGTTCATATGTTTTATATCAGCTGATATAAAAACAAATCTGTCGGCTTTTCGTTTTCAAAAAAATACGGTTTACAGCAGGGGAAACTACGTATTATCAGCCAATTTTATGTACCCCGCCAGTTTTGCTAAGCAAAATCTATGACGGAATACATAGAAGAACACCCGCAGCGCTCTTGAACCTGCAGCGGATTGATGGCGCTACTGCACAACGATCTGATCAAGAATTGGTTTAGCAAGGCTGGTCAGCAATTGCTGATCGAACTTATAAAGATCAAGTACGACCACCTGATTTTTGCCTTTCTTTAACCATTCCGCGGGCAGGTAAACCGTTTGCTGAGGGCCGATGCTCCAATATTTACCAAGATTATGGCCATTTACCCAGATGACACCTTTACCCCATTTGCGCATATCCAGGTAGGTGTCCTGCACCTGTTGAAGCTCAAATTCAGCATGCTTCAACATCGGCTCATCCCCTTTCGCTGCTTTGCTGCCCTGCTTTTTCTCTGGTTGTGTTTTGAAGGGCAGAGAAAACATTTCCCAGGATTTTAAGGCAGCACCGGCTAAAGTGACCTGCCCGGTGATCCCTTTTTTATTTTGAAGTAAAAATGGTCCGTAGTTAATCCTTCCCATGTTTTCCACTAAAATATCCAGGGTAACCTTCCCTTGCGGTAAATCAATCTTCAGACTGTCCTGGTTCAATCGCCTGTCTAAGATTCCCTGTCTCTTCCCATTTACATACACCAGCCCGTAGTCCTTCAGGCCGTCTATTTTTAACATCCCCTGCTTTCCGCCCGGGATCGTTGTGCGATAAAGCATATATCCGTAGGCCTGGTTCAGATCTTCGAAGGTCAATGGCTGACTGCTATGCGTTGCTTTTTCCAGGTAGTCATAAATACTGACTTCGTCAGAAAAATGGATCGCATCCAACGCTGCTGCTGGTTTCGCAGTAGGAACAGCCGACAGCTTTGTCCCCGCAGGCAAATGCTTTTCGATCACCGCCCTGAATTTCATGAATTTATCGGTGGCGTTACCAGCTTCGTCAAGTGGTGCATCATAATCGTAACTGCTGATCTGAGGTTCGTAAGGTATGCTGTCGCGGAAATTTGCCCCATTCATGAAATCGCGTGTGCTGCCACCATGGAACATATACATATTGATGGAAATGCCAGCGCCCAGAACCGAATCCAGCTTTCCGGTATACTGCTCGGCCGGAACTTTATGGTGTGGCGTACCCCACCAGTCGAACCATGCCGGGTACCATTCCGCTATGAAGAATGGGCCTTTACCAGCATTTAATCCCCGGATTTCTTTTTTAACAATTACAGGATTATCCTGGCCGTTAATTGCAGGCAGCGTACCGGGCAGGTGTCCGTTTTTAAGATCCTTTTGCGGGTCGCAGGTGTAAAGAATACCGTCAAACCCCGCATCAATAAACATCTCGCGGTTAATGTCAAGGTATTCTTTATCGGCACCATAGGAGCCGTATTCATTTTCAATCTGTACCATCAATACATTTCCACCATGGTTAATCTGTAGCGGCGCAAGCTGTTTACCTACCTCGTTGATGTATTTGCGGTATTCTTCCAGGTATTGTCGTTCCCTGCTTCTTACCTTCATGCCCTGCTCATTTTGAAGCCAGTATGGATAACCTCCAAATTCCCACTCAGCGCATACGTAAGGGCTCGGCCGTAAAATAACCCATAAACCTTCTTGTTGAGCGATCTTTACAAATTCGGCAATGTCGTTGTTACCAGCAAAATCAAATATGCCCTTTTCGGGCTCATGGGCATTCCAGAACACATAAGTCCCGATGGTATTGAGTCCCATGGCTTTTGCCATTTTCATCCGGTGCCTCCAGGCTTCCCTGGGCACCCGGGGATAATGTATTTCACCGGATATAATCTGGAAAGGTTTTCCATCAAGCAGAAAGTCGTTATCTCCGAGTTCAAAAGTATGTGTTGCATTCTTTTTACCACAGCCAGCCAGCAATAGCAACACGAGGGACAAGCAAATTAAATTCAGTAGTTTCATCAGTATAGCATTTCATTTATAATTTTATGGTTTTTACCGGCGACAGTTTGTTTCAATCGTTAATGATTGTTTTTACTGACCTGGCTGGCACATTGACCTCCTTCGTGTCTGCAGCTAAAGGGGCGAGGCTCAAAGTCGCTGAAGTGGTATAAGTCATCGCCTTTTTAAGCCTCCTCCCTTCCGCATTCAGGGAGACCAGCAGGGCTTCATTACTTGTATTGACCACTACGGTGATCAACTTTTTTTTATGGATGTAAGACGAGATCAGGACCTCATTGCCGGCATCACTGCGTACGGGAAGCCGCATACTTCCCGCAGGAATAAAACGGCTGTAATTTCCCAGTGCCCAAAGTATTTTACTTTCATATACATTTCCATCCTGTTGGTTTCTATCGATATAGACCAGTCCGTCTTTATAATCACCGGAAGAGATCGCGAGCCACCATTGCCAGCTACTGGCATTAGATATAGAGAGGTCATTATGGATTAACTTTGCGATGAACAAAGCAGGATCGATATTTAAATCCCGGCCTTCGCCCTTCATCAGGCTATCTCCCAGGACACAATACTCTGACATCCAGTAGCGCAAGCCCTTAATTTTGGCTACCTCTGCTGCTACGGCGGACCGGATCTGAACTGCCCGCTGATCGGGGCTAGTCGTAAAATAACTGTGTCCGGATATAGACCGGTCTACATTTTTGAGCTGCCCAATATAGTTTGCAGAAGCGGGGTTAAAGAAATCGTTTACCTGATTGCCTTTTGAAAGATTCCCATTGTCATACAGGAAATCAAGCTGACCGGCTTCCGCCAGTTGTATTTTTGTTGTCAGCCGATGTTTATCGAGGGTTTTGGACAATCCCTTGACGAGCCCTGCAATTTCGGAATTGTTATAGGGACAGCCCTCCTGTTTGTGCTCATCCCATTTCCATTGGGGTTCATTTACCGGGCTGACATAATTGAACTCAACTCCTGTTTTCTCTTTAATTATTTTAATTTGCGCCGCCAAATCCTCGCAAAACGCATCCAGTTTGTTAAAGTCCAGATTGCAAAGACCATCTGAAGAATAGGCTTTTTTATTTAAGGTGAAGCGTACATGCGGACTGTTGACGAAGCCAACAAAGTTCTTTACCCCGCGTGCTTTCGCAGCATTTACAAACCAGATGTTTCCGGCCATCGCCTGCTCGTTGTAGGTTCCATCGAGCTTCAGAAAAGACTCTTGTCTGCGCCACTGATCACGTATATCGCTTTCTTTACCTTGTTCGGCACTACCTGCACCAATGCCCAACCTCCAAAAATTTAAACCTATGCCCAGCGGCTGTCCGTTTTTATCCATTTTCGTACTAAACAGCAGATCTGCCATTTTGGTCTTTTTGTCTTCTGGCCATAGTCCTGCAAACTGGCAGGTCCAGGCATCTGAGGCGCCAAACCCTTCTATCACCTGGGCAGGGTGCCCAAGGTCTATATCTACTTTTATCCGTCTGGCCTGCTGGGCGATTGCCAGGTTTGAACTGATGAGCAAAGCAACGACGCACTTAAATAAACGGCTCTTGTACATATCCGATGATTTTATTTGATATCAATAGAGGAGCATGCGGGAAAGGACTGTGCATTCCCGCTTGCTTTGATTTAGTAAAAAGGATTTTGCTCCAGTCTATTTCCTGAAGCCAAAATTTCAGCCCTCGGAATTGGCAGCCAATAGTGCTGTACCTCGAACTTACGCCCGTCTAATGCCACCTTAGGCGCATAGCTGAAAGTACCATCGGTGTTTTTGGTGATGATCACTCCTCGGGAAGGCTCATTTTCTGTTACTTCTGCTATCTTCCATCTTCTGACATCATAAAAACGGTGTTCTTCGAAGGCAAGCTCTATCTGACGTTCATGTCTGATGGCCGTACGCATGTCGGTCTGGTTCATACCCACGGATAGCGGAGGCATATTTACACTTGCTCTTGAACGGATCATGTTGACCGCCTGACGGGCAGACATGGTCGCTCCCGGAGGTAATACATCAGGACCATAGGCCTCATTTGCGGCTTCCGCAAAATTGAGCAGGATTTCCGCGTACCTGATATAGATCCAGGGTTGGAAACCAGCATTACCCCATGGGTTTTGCAGCGGATAAGCATCATTCATGTATTTTTTAAGGTAGTAACCGGTTTTTGTTGTATTCCAGTTGTCATTTCCATCCCTGCTGTCTTTCCCACCAGGAATAAATGTTTCTACATTACGCTCCCGGTAGGCTGCGCCATTGTATAGGATTGTTGCTGCAAAACGGGGATCACGGTTATCATAAGGTTTGGCTGCATCATACATTGGGTTGGTTGTATTTGCCGGTAAACCGTTGGTCAGGTCGTAGGCATCTACCATGTTCTGGGTAGGGGTATTCCCTGCCCATCCCCCATAGCCATTTGGTCCGTTTGCAATTTCCAGGTGCACATGGTTGGCATTCTTGGTATACAGGCGTTCGAAGATGACTTCTTCACTTTCATTGATCAGGAACATGTTCCCGTAACCACCTTGATAAAGCTGGTATTTGTTAAGGCTAATCACCTGTTGGGCTGCTGTAACCGCAGCTTCCCAAGTTCCGGCGGCATATAGCGGACTAGCCGCATAGAGCAACAGCCTGGATTTTAATGCCATTGCGGCTCCCCGGGTGGCTCTACCCAACTGCCAGCTATCAGTATTGTTCAATGGCAATTTTGCTGCGGCATCATCCAGCTGGGCAACGACATAATCAATACCTTCTTTCATGGTTGCGCGCTGAAATAAGGTCGGATCCTGCAGATCATCTGTTAAACCAAGTACCCGATCGCCCATCAGTACGACCCTGCCATAATTCCTGATTAGGTCCTGGTAGCGGAAAGCCCGGATAAATTTCAATTCGCCCTCGAGCCTGCTTTTACGCCCTGCACTCATTTGAATGTTTGACAGCACGCTAAGTGCATAATTACACTCACGTATACCGCGGTAACTTCTGCCCCACAATACGCCAAGTGCCCCCAGGTTTTCGGGAGCAAGCTGTCCACGCTGAACCAACCAGGTATCGTCGTCATTATTATAGATGGATTCGTCTGTTAACGAACTCCACATGCTGTATTCAAAGCCACGGCCGAATCCCGGATTCGTTCCGTCAGCTTCCTTATTCTGAAGCCTGGTACCAATGTAACTGTTCACGACAAAGGCTTCAAATACGGCTGTATCTGTCTCCAGTGTATTGGTTGGTATCCTGTCGGTTGCGACAACATTCAGATCATCTTTTTTACATGAACCCAGTGCCAGTACACCGCCTAGTAGAATAAAAACTGGTATGCTATATTTGTACTTCATTTTGACAAGAATTAAAATTTAACGTTTGCACCTAGATTGATGATCCTTTGCTGAGGATAAAACTGTCCGCTTTCGCTGCTGCCTTCAGGATCATAATCTTTTACTTTAGTGATGGTGAACAGGTTGAATGCACTTGCAAATACTCTTACTCCAGAAACCTTGATCTTCGATAGAAAATCGCCTTTCAGGTTATAACCCAACTCCACATTTTTAAGACGAAGGAAGGCCGCATTATTGAGCCAGAAAGTATTCCTGTAGCTGCCGCCACTAATGGAGTTTGAGGCACGCTCGGTAACCTTCGGATAAGTTCCATTCGGATTGGAAGGACTGAACCTGTTGTCTGCCCAGCTGCTATAGAAGTTTCCGACACTACCGGATTCGGGCAATACGTACTGGCTTACCTGTGCCTGGCCCGCAAACAATATCGAGAGGTCGAAATTTTTATAAGCCGCATTGAAATTAAAACCATAAGTGACTTGCGGAATGTTGCCATATTTTGCCCTGGTCATGTCATCTGCATTCAGGACACCATCACCATTATAATCTTCATAGATCAGATCACCCACCTTTGCACCAGGAACATGAGGATTATTATCCAGATCTGCCTGTGAACGGAACAGCCCGATGCTGTTATACAGCAAATAGCTGTTTAATGGCCCTCCAGTTTGTCTCTGATGCGCTAAAGTACCCGATGCCTCGTCGATAAAGATGATTTTGCTTTTCGCGTAGGTAAAGTTACCAGACAGCCCCCAGTTGAATTCAGGTCCCTGGTGATTGTACCCGAGCGTACCTTCAAAACCTTCACTGTTCACTTTACCTATATTTTCGGAAGGAACCAGCGGGTTATAAGTCGGACTGTTATCATTATACGGGTTAACAATACCTGATGTTCCTGGAAGAGAAGCATTACGTGCTGCGAGAATATCCGAACGTTGCTGTTTGAAATAGATGGCTTCTAAGGTAAAGTGCTTAAGGAATGTAGCATTAATCCCGACATCCAGCTTTTTTGATACTTCCCAGGTAATCTGTGGATTGGCCAATTTTGACAGGCCCACGCCTTGCTGGATGGATGCTGAACCTCCTGGTGCCTGCGCGACAAAGCCATTGCCTACCAAGATATAGTTATCGTAATATTGGAAAGCGTTTACATTGTCATTACCCAGGGAACCATACGAAGCTCTCAGTTTGAGTTCATCAAAGAACCCTATTTTTTCGCTAAACCATTTTTCTTTGTTGATGCGCCAGCCGGCAGAAACGGAAGGAAAAGTTCCCCATTGTTTGCCTTCTGCAAAAATAGACGAACCATCGCGGCGAAGCTGCGCTTCCAAAAGGTATTTATCGTCAAAATTATAGGCTAACCTGCTGATGATACTCTTCCTGGTATAGTTTGAGCTATAGCCGGAATTCCGGGAGTCTGCCGCTGCAGTACCCCCCTGCGACAGCTCGGGCAATTGAGTAGAGAGGAAATTGAAGCGTTCTGCATCAAAATACTCGAGATTGTTTTTGCTTTGCTCATATCCTACAAAGGCATTGATGTCATGCCGCCCGAAACGACGTGCAAAATTTAGCTTAATATTTGAAGTGAGCAGCGATTCGCGTCGCTGAGATTCTTTAAGCGTAGCTTTATTGTTATTCCCTCCGTAAATGCCGGAAGTATAGGTGTCGCTCGATGCCTGATATTCATACAATAAATAAGGTTTATTAAAGGTTTTGGTAAATACATTGGATTTATCTGCCGCGAAAAACCCATCTACTGACAAGCCTTCAAGGCCAGGTATCTGATAGCTGCCTTTCAGGATGGCATTGAGCACCTGTGTAGGATTGTTGCTGGTACCCCCCAGATCCGTTACCAATACGGCAGGATTTGAACCTTCTATACCTCTTGTAGGCAATCCGTTTGGATAAAATGCAGCAACAATAGGTTTAGAGCGATAAATTGATCTGAACAAATCATTTGCACCGGTAATCGGGAATTTGCGGTTCTCTTCCCTGCCAGCAAGGGATAGCCCTACTTTCAACCTTTTGCTGATGTTTGCATCAATATTTGACCGGAAATTGTATTGCTTATAGCTGGTTACCCCGTTTTTGTAAAGTCCATCCTGGTTAATGGCACCTAGTGAAACATAATATTTAACGTCTTCGGTACCCCCGTTTACAGATAAGCTGTGCTGATTTTGTGTAGAGACATCTTTAAGTACGGTCTTGGCCCAGTCTGTGTTTGGAAAAAGCAAGGGATCAGATCCGTCTCTAAATTTCTGGATCTGCGCTTCGCTATAAGATTGATTAAGGCCTCCGGCAGGATTTGAATCATAATTGATCTCGTTCATGAGCTGCGCATAGGTAGCGGCATCTGCAAGTTTCGGTACACGTGTTGGTGAGCTGAAGCCCTGATTGAAACTATAACTGATGGTTGGCTTACCGGTCTTTCCTCTTTTAGTGGTCACCAGGATTACCCCATTTGCAGCACGGTTTCCGTAGATGGCCGCGGAAGCATCTTTCAATACAGATATGCTTTCGATATCATTCGGATCCAGACGTTCCAGTCCTCCAATCTGTCCTGGAACACCATCAACCACCACCAGAACGCTATTGCTTCCTGTCGTCGCCTGTCCCCGGATCGTGATGTTTGAACCATCATACCCTGGTTCCCCGCCCCTGTTATTGATCATCACACCAGAAAATCTTCCTGCGAGTGCATTGGAAAGGTTGGGTTGCGGACTTTTAACCAGGTCGGCACCTTTAACCTGAGAAATGGAGCCGGTTACGGTCTCCTTCTTTTGCGTGCCATAACCTACAACGATCAGTTCGCTTAATGATTTGGCGTCGGGGGACAATCTGGCGTTCAGCACAGTTTTTCCTGCGGCCGGAAGTTCAATACTAGTATAGCCGACATAGCTAAACACAAGGATGGCATTGTCGCCCGCAACATTGATGCTGTACTTTCCCTGTGCATTGGTCATGGTTCCCGTTGCTGTACCTTTTACCCTCACGCTTACTCCAGGCAATGCGGTACCGGTTTCATCGGACACCGTTCCGCTCACTACCGTCTGACGTACATTTAATGCCGTCGTGTTTACCGTCAGCATTGCAGAAGCTTGTGCCGGCTGGGCCGAAAGCAGCAGTGCATTTACTGCGGTTACCACAAATACTTTTTTAGTGACCAGCCAAAACGGAGAAGATACGTTTTGTATAACTTTTCTCATGTTGATTTTATATTTGGTTAGAAATTATCTGTTCAACTTTCACGCTGATTGAGGCACTGTGCGCACAGCCCGATCTACCAGTGTTGTTCGGTTGAGAATGCTAAATTCGAGGGTTTTTAGTAGATTTGAAGGGGGTAAACAGCTAATATTAGCGGGGTAAAAACAGGTTTTATTACCTTTTTTTCATTGTATGGTTCAGCGTAAGCTTATTTGAAAAGTTTTTACGGTATTTTTTTGATGTAATCGGGTTCATATCGAATAGCTTATGGAACTGTTCGTACTTGCAGATTTGCATAAATCGTCAGCAAGGGGGAGGCACCTTGCTGACGATTGCGAAGATAAAGTGACATGGGATTTTCTTTTCCCTGATCAACGATCTTTGGATTTCCCAATCGTTGTTTTTGCGCTAACTAATGCGAAAAAGGGAGAAAAGCAGCAACATGGAAGTTTATACTTTTATACTTACTTGTTTTTATCAATTAACTAGCGCAAGTTGTCTTAACCTGACTTCACTGATCCTCCAGAATGTACCGTCGTTAGCCCCTTTATTTTCTAAATTCCCTACAAAACCGAGGGATACTTTCTTAGCTGCAGTTAACGTAAAGCTAATTTTATGTGTTCCCGTTGCATTGGTTTTGGCATAGGCTAATGAGGAAGCGATATTCGCTGTATTTGGAATTTCATCACCTTCAGCAGCTACGGTATAAAAGTCTCCACCATTGGTGCAACCTGGAATGTCCATCTCAAAAATATACTGTCCAGCCGGCAAAACAGGACTCTGATAAATTTTACCATTTGCAATGGTGACCATGTTATTCGCCGACCAGCCCGCTTCCATAGCCAGGTGAGGCCCCCAGCCGTCTACACCACCATAAGTTACACCCGGCGATTGCGTGAAATTTTTCACTGAATTGCTGATGGTCCATACTGTTGGGATACCCCAGCGATCTCCTTTAACTGAAGTTGCAAAAGGCATTTTTGTATTACCCAGGAACTGCGCAGTCACTTCCTTGAAAATACCAATCTGCGTATAACTGGCATAAAAAGTATCGATACTGGATTTTTGAGGGAGATACAAAGTCCGATAGGAGAAAGACGCAGCAGTTGGATCCGCATCGGTCAAGGTAGTTCTTTCCACTGCAGTTGGAACCCTTATGGTCTTTAGTCCGGTTGTTGAAGCATAACTGACCTCTGTTGCAAAAGCCCCTGAAGCCGCATCAACCGGTAGCCAGTCAATATCTGTTTTACCTGTACTGGCAGAGGCGATGCTGACTAGTCGGTTGGTCAATGTATTGGTATAGCGCGGCCCGTAAATGGTCCCAATGGCATTTACTGCGACCGACCTGTTTCCATCTATATCATAAGTGTAAATAACGAAGCTTTTAATCCCTTCCTCGATCTGAAAGATTTTGTTAAACTCGCGGGGATCGGTAGTCATGTCGACCGCATACTCGATCGAGTCTTTACCTCCATTCCAAAGCACTTTTACTTTTTTTATTTTGGGATCTGCCTTTAACAGTCCCTTGATCTGGACCCTGCCATCACCCGGATTGATCTTAATGGAATCCAGTTTTCCTGTATAAAGGATTTCGCCTTCGGCTTGATATTTTTTATAGTCATCCGATTTTGAGCAGGAAAACAACAGGCTGGAGAGCGTAGTAACCACGGTAAGCGCGACCACTACTTTTATATTTTTTCGAAATGTATAGTTCATACGATCAAAGATTAATTGGTTAGCATATTTTAGCCTATTGCGCAGCGCCATAAACCTCAATTTCATTTATACTCTGTGCGGTACCTCCGGCCCAGTTTTCCAGACAGCGAATCCTCAAGTAGCGTACTTTTGGTGCTGTAAGGTCTATTTCCCAGCTAAATCCAGCTGCACCGACCGCCTGATCCTCGGCATTGTCATTTCCCAGCGGAAGGCCAGATGGTTTTTTAACTTCATAGCTGCCCAGCAAGATCCAGCTGGCATCCAGCGCACCATTCAAATTAGGACTCGAAGATCCATAGATTTCGAACCTTTTCATGGTAGTCAGATAAAAGAACCTTGTACCTTCGGGATATGGACGGATCCATACGCGGCTTAGTTTTGAAGATACCCCGGTGTCAAATGTAATCATGTGTGGTCCAACGCCACCATTGATCTGGTGGGTGAAGCTGGTAAAAGGCCATCCGAGCTTGCCATCCCAAGCCGCTTGTAAGCTTGAACCATTCGTTACCTGTGGAGCATCCCCAGGCATCACAAAAGTTCTGAATTTGGTTGGATCCAGCTTCGCTTCATAAATCGGCTTAATGTTTTGATACAAAGTATCAGAACTATTGCCCCATTTATCTTTCACAAAAATGGCCAGTTCCTGAGTCACCGTATCCAGTCCCCTGATCTTAGAAAGGATTTGATCCGAACGTGTAAATATGCTTTTAAAGTTATCTACTTCGAACTGTTTGAAAGCATTTCTCCGCATCACCAACACCGAAACATTATCCTTGCTGGGATTGGCTGCACTTAGGTTGTAACCACCGAAAGCATTGATGACCTGAATGCTGCTGAAGACTTTCTGAAACGGAGCTTCGAGCGGGTTAACTTTGACCACTAAGGGTTCAGAAGCCACTTCATTTCGACTTACAGAATACAAAAGGACTTCATGTTCTTTGGTATCAGCAAAACCTTCGACCACTACTGTATCTCTGTAATAAGATGATTTGGCTTCGAAGTTTGTGCCGTTTGGAAGTTTATATACCGCTTTTACGTAAAGCAGGTTTTTATCCTGAGGCAACTTGTAGGTGATACGCGCCTTACCATTTAGATTTTCTACACGTACGTCGCTCACCAGACCGGGTGCAGTTCCATCACCAGAAGGTTGGTTGAGCTCTTCTTCCTTGCAGGAGATGATAAACGTTACCAGTGCCAGCAGAAATAGATAATTAATTAATCTTTGTATTTTCATGATTTGACTATTTAAATTATAAACTACCAACCTGGATTTTCTACCAGTTTAGGATTTCTTCTAGTTTCATAGTTACCTATCGGCCAGAAATAATCACGAGGTGCAATAAAGGTCTGACTGAATATATTTTTTTCAATGTTGTAGGTTTCTGTCGTTTTGCCCAATACGCTAAGACCGGTGATGTCTTTATTCAACTCTTCTGCAGATAATTTCCATCTGCGCAGATCCCAAAAGCGCTGACCTTCGAAAGCAAGTTCGATTAAACGTTCCCGGCGAATGATGTCACGCAGGCCATCCTGCGTTGCATATTTACCCGGATTTTTCGCATATGTCGTCCAAGACTCCACTACGCCCTTTAATCCAGCCCTGGTCCTGATCATATCCAGATAAGTGATGGCCGTTGCAGACGCGGGTTCTGCCTCGTTCAGTGCCTCTGCATACATCAGATACAAGTCAGCAAGCCTGATTTCCGGCCATGGGTAACTTTTCCAAGTCGGACTGTTGTTGCTGTTTGTTGTCGATTCCCAGTGCACCAGTTTTTTAATAAAATAGCCGGTTTCATTCCAATTGGTAAAGTGTCCGACACCGGATCTCTGTGCATTTTTAGATTGTACGTACATGCCGTTCACATCACTTCCGGTAGAAAGACCGTCCTTCATATACCACATTCCATTATCAAAGCCGAGGTCTGCATAAAACCGAGGTTCCCTATCATAGTTAAGCCTGGCGGTTGTTAATCCTGGTTCTATGTAGAAACGCTCGGCAGTGGTAGCCATTCTGACCTGCGTATAATTTGCGAAGTCCAGTGTTTTGTCTTCCTCGATAGGTACGCCATTTTTGGTATAAAACATTTTAGCAATCTTAATCGGCGCAGCCCATACACCCTGCAGCTGGAAGCGGTCTACATTTGCTCCCCTGGCCAATGGCGGCATGCACAATGCCTCGTTCACGAAATAGCTGTTGGAGAGTCCCCAAACATGCTCGGTCGACCATCTGGTAGTAATGGCATTGCGAATGTTGAGTTGGGTCTTAGTTTCCGCACTCAGATTCAGCACGTCATTTTTATATTCATACAACGCATGCCCGTTTTGCTCAGCGGACTCAACAGCAGCTTTAGCCGCATCCCTTGCTTTTTCCCATTTCTTGCTGTCGAAGGTTACGTTGAAAAGGGAAATTCCTTCTTTATCTTTAAAAGCTGCATAATCGCTGTTGCCATTAAATAATGGGCTGGCAGCCATTAATAAAAGTTTTGCTTTTATCGCTAAGGCGATGGGCTGGGTGATCCTGCCCAGCTGGTTGTTCTCATCCGTAATCCTGGTCGGGAGTTTCTTCACAGCTGCATCGAGCAAATCGGCGATAAAACTGACACATTCATCTACCGGCATCCTTTTGTAATACAACTCTTCTGGTGTGGCTGATTCCGGCACATTCTTATCAATGATCGGAATTGGGCCATACATGCGCAACAGGTAATAATGGTAGTAGGCTTTTAGAAACTGTGCCTCTCCGATCCAGCGTTCCCTTTCAGCGATGCCCAGATCAGGCACTTTGGAAACGTTTTCTATGTTTTCAAGAAAAATATTACAGTGACGAATGCCTCTGAACATGACCAGGTAATTAAACCGTCCGTCTCCTCCTTTTAAACTTCCACCCCATTCATTAAAAAGGGGGTTGTCTTTGTTCTGTTCTCCCTGTGCGATGCGAAAGGCGGGATGCCAATGTGCTTTGTCGTTCTGAGGTAACCAGATTTCATCCCCTGACATCATCCCTGCATTGAACCAGCCGTCACCATTTTTCGGCAAATAGGAATAGCAGGTAAACAGGTACTTCTCGGCCTCATTACGTAGTTTAAAAGCATTTTCAATAACAGCGACATTATCGGGCACTACATCTAGGTATTTTTTGCAGGCCGAAATGCTGCAAGCTAAGGTCAGCAGGACCGTTATAAGGGCCAGTTGTTTGCTGAAAAAGTATTTCTTATTCATTTCTTGTCGGTATTATATTATAAATTAACCTGTATGCCTAAATTATAGAGTGATTGTAGCGGGTAGTTCATGCCATTCCCTCGCATTTCTGCATCCCATAGTTTGAACTTGCTTAACAGGAACAGATTGGTAGCAGAAAAGTACAAACGGGCAGTTTTTATCTTGATTTTTTTGATATCTTTAAAAGAATAGCCCATTTCTACATTTTTTAATCTCAAAAAGCTACCGTTTCTCATCCACCAGGTAGAAATCTGCTCATTGTTTTCGATCCGCTGTGTACTTAAGCGCGGCCAGAGTGCGTAGCTATTTCCATTGGTTTCCGACCAGCGGTCATCTGCAATCGCCTTCAACAATCCTGTCTGGTATCCTGCATTTTGATAAAAAGGCTGGATTTGCTGAGCGTTGATAAAGAAAGAAAAGCGGGCTGCACCCTGGAAGTAGAAGCTAAAATCGAACTTCTTGTAGCCAAAGCTGGATCCAAAACCATAAATAACTTCCGGTTCAGTTGGATAACCAATGGCTACCCGATCGTCGGAATTGATCAATCCATCGTTGTTGATGTCACGGTATTTAATATCACCACCTCTTAAGGTACGGTCGCCAAACTGTACCGGAGAATTGGCTACTTCCTCGTCATCTATGAAAAGACGCTCGGCGACATAACCGAATTCCTGCTTAATGGCTGCTCCCTTTCTCGATAAATAAGATAAATCGCTGGAATAAGGGATTTCATCTACCTTCTCAATTTTGGTGGTAGCATAAGTGAAGGTTCCTCTTGCATTGATCCATAAACCATTTGAAAAGTTTTTCCGATAATTGGCAGAGAGGTCTAGACCTTTTGAAGACACTTCTCCAAAATTGGAATACGGTATAGCCATTAAACCAGCAGCATTATCAATGTTGGAAGCCGGCTGCAAGATGTTTGTCCTGTTTTGTTTAAAAACATCAACAATGATGTCGAAGGAATTGGCAAAAGTAACGTCCATCCCAAGGTTCAGTTGTTTTGACCGCTCCCAGCTGATGTCTGAATTCGCATATCTGGAGATGGAGACACCTGGGCGGCTATAGACAAGAGTACCATCGTTTCGGCCAAAAGAAGCGCCGAATCCTCCATTATTTAAGCTGACATTTGACATGTAGAAAAACCGATCACCGTTGTTTCCGATGGCGTCATTTCCTACAATCCCGTAAGTAGCCCTTAACTTAAGGCTGGAAACGACGTTGAGTAAGGGTTCAAAAAACTTCTCCCTGGAGATTCTGTATCCGATACCTGCAGAGGGGAAAAATCCCCAGCGGTTGCGCAGATCAAAACGCTCAGATCCATTGTACCCGAAATTGAATTCCGCCAGGTAACGATCATCGTAACCATAAGAAAACCTCCCGGAAACACCCGCGTTCCTGGCCGGTAGCGACTGGATAAGGGAAGTTGAATTCGCATTTTCATAATCAGACATGTAAGAAACGAGCATTCCACCCACAGAATGTTTATCAAACATTCTGTTGTAGTTGACAGAGCCTTCCAGCCACAGCCGAGAATCGATCTCTTTAGTATCCTGATTATAATCCAGGAATTCTCTTCCTACAGGGTTAAGTGAGTTGGTACCACCGTCATTTAAGGCGACTAAATTATAAGATTGGTCCTGTGGGTTGATAATGGCCGAATAAAAGAAAGGCACATAACTTCTGTTGACACGGTAAAAGGATACCCTTCTTAAATAACCCATGGCGCGTGCGGTTAGCCCTTCAGTTATTCCAGTTAAATCCTGCTTCAGCTCAATTTGCGGCTGCAGGTTAGAGGTCTTGTATACCTGATAACCCTTCACCATCTCCGCATAGGGATTGATATACATGGTCGAACTCAAACTGAGATCAGAGTTCCTGGTTTGCGCAGAACCGAAAAGGGGGTGTTCAATAAACGGCAATTTTTCCGAAGGGTAAACGGCAGGGAACATCACAGGATTTGCTCTTAATGCATTCCTGAAAGTTTGCTCTCCACCGGAGATGCGATCACCCTTATCATTAAAACCGCCAATTGGTCCCTGGTAGTCATCAAATTGCCCGTACATCCTTAGTATCAATACGGTCGACTTGGTTACATTGAAGTCGACGTTGGAACGGATGGAATAATTTTTCAGCTTTATATTGCTGTTGAAATCATTAAGCGGATCTATTTTCAAATTTCCATTATCCCGGTTATAGGTTCCGGCGATATAATAGCGAGCCCTTGTAGATCCACCCGTAATGTTCAGGTTATACCCCTGGTTCATGGTATAATCCTTAACGAGCTGTGAAAGCCAGTTGTTGTTCGGATAAAGGTAAGGATCTTCTCCGGCAGCGGTGCTGTTGATTTTATTTTGTGAATAGGGCTCAATGCCGTTTGCGGTCCTGCTGAGTGCGGCCTCATTTGCCACCTTCATGTAAGTGATGTTATCGGCGAACTCGTAATCTCTTGTATTTTTAGAAATTCGGTTTTCTACCCTGAAGTTAAATTGAGGCTTACCGTCCTGTCCCATTTTCGTGTTGATCAATACAACGCCATTTGCACCCCTGGCACCGTAAACTGATGCCGCGGCGGCATCTTTCAAGACAGAAAAATCGGAAATGTCATCCGGTTGTAGACGGGCCATATCGGTTGAAGTTGACTCGACCCCATCAATTAAGATTAAAGGATCCACCTTTCCTGTTCCGAAACTGGATAAGCCTCGAATATAGAAATTGGAATTGTCTGTACCCAATCCCGGTTCGCCGCTACCTTGAAAAGCGATTATCCCTGCCACACGACCTGCAAGCGCATTCGTTAAGTTGGAAGATGGTGTTTTTAGGTCTTTTACGCTTACGGTAGTGATGGCACTTACCATGCTGGCTTTCCGCTGCGTATTTCCGAATCCGGTAATGGCCACTTCCTCCAGTACGCCATCATCTGTTTTCAAGGTCACAGAAATGGTATACACACCTTCTGCATTTGGTTTATAGTTCTCAACAGAGATTGTACGTGATTTGTAACCGATTACTGAAAAAACGAGTTGGGCATTTTTTGGTGCTTTGATTTTATTTTGCCAATCAAACG
>CBFGNP010000013.1:0-17268 GCA_965650095.1 uncultured Pedobacter sp.
ATTACGGGGCACAGCGCTTTAGTAAATTTACCTGGCCGGATCCCGATCTGGTTTTTCAGTCTATTCCGGGAGTAAAGGACACTGGCGCACCATTGGTATTCGTGGGTCTGATGACGTTTATCCTGATCATGAGCTCCGTAACGATGGTGCTGGCGGTAGAGGCCGGGCACAGACGTTCAAAGAAAGAAGTGATCTGGTGGATGGTTGGTACGATCATAGGCGGATTGATGTTCCTTGGCTGCCAGGCTGCAGAATGGACGCACCTGTTCCATGAAGGATTCGGATGGGGTAAAGTACCTCCGATGGAAACTTTACATCACCTGTTTACAGGAGAAGTATCAACTGTATCTGCTTTGCAGTTTTCGAACTTATTCTTTACCATCACCGGATTCCACGGATTTCACGTTTTCAGTGGGGTGATCATCAACATCATCATTTTATGCATGACGATTAATGGTACTTTTGAGAAACGCGGACACTATTTAATGGTTGAAAAAGTTTGTCTGTACTGGCACTTTGTTGACCTTGTTTGGGTATTCGTATTTACCTTCTTCTATTTAGTTTAATTTTTGAAATTAAGATATTATGTCAGAAATACATACAGAGCATACACACGACGACCATGCACACGCGGGTTTAGACAAAAAGAAAATTTGGCAGGTATTTGGTATCCTGCTTGCGATTACGGTAGTTGAATTTATCATTGCCTTATGGGCAATTCCAGGTAAGCACATGTCCCAGCATATCGGAAACTATGTGTACATCGTGTTAACACTATTAAAAGCTTTCTATATCGTTGGCTACTTTATGCACCTTAAATATGAAAAAGTTGGCCTGCAGATTACATTAACCGTCGTTTTTATTTTTATCTTTTACTTTATTGTTTTGATGCTAATTGAGGGCGGCCATCTGCATTTACATATGCCTTTGGTTTAATGAAGTCTTTTTCGGTAAAAAAAATATTAATCCTGGTTACCATTTTAGCGGTACCAGGATTTTTGTATAATATCCTAAAGGAACAGGGCAAAAACAGATATAAACCATTGCCTTTCTTTGGGCCTAAAAAGGTCGCTTCCACCTTTCATTCTGTTCGTGGACAAGAAGTGCCGGATACCATTTATTATCATATCGGCGATTTTAAGCTGATAAACCAGGATGGTGATACGGTTACTGCAAAGGATTACGAGGGAAAAATTAAGGTCCTGAATCTTTTTTATACAAAAGGAAATACGGAGGCTGTTCAGATCGCTAATAAGGCCATGCAGGTACTGGAGTTAGCCTACAACAGGAATAAGGTGGTTTCCTTTATCAGTTTAAGCATTGATCCTGTACATGATACTCCGGAAGTGTTAAAGGGTTATGCGGCCCGGCTTTCTGCAAAGGCAGGTAAATGGGATTTGCTAAGCGGCGACAGCACAACGATGTACAATCTGATCAATAAGGGGCTGTTTGTGGATGCCCATCAGGAAAATAGTGGTGAAGAACGGAAATTTGTGTACAGCAATATGTTTGTGCTTCTGGATTACCAGAACCACATCAGGGGATATTATGAAGCAACCAGCCAGGAAGACCTGAGTAAGCTGGACGATGAGATCAAGGTATCGATCCTGGAAGAATTAAGAAACAATAATGACGGACGCTAGTCAGGAAGAACATCATGAATAACAACAGCTCAATTGAACAAAAATATAATAAATGGATCATCTTACTTTCTATAGTGATCCCCTTGGTAGTTGCGGCATTGTTTGTTGTTAAAATCCCCAATGCTACACCGCTGCCGTTTTTACCGCCTATATATGCTTCTATAAACGGGATCACAGCAGTTTTACTGGTTATTGCAGTCAGGGCAGTTAAAAATGGCAAGCGTAAGCTTCACGAAAATTTAATGAAGTGTGCTATTGGTTGTTCCTTACTGTTCCTGCTGATGTACATTGCGTATCACATGACCACCCCTTCAACTAAGTTTGGTGGTGAGGGGAGCATTAAATATGTTTACTACTTTATTTTATTAACACATATCCTTTTATCTATTGCCATTATACCTTTGGTTTTGATCACTTATGTGAGGGCTCTAGCCGAACGCTTTGACAGGCACAAGAAGATTGCTAAGGTTACTTTTCCACTCTGGCTATATGTTGCTGTTACGGGTGTGGTGGTATACCTGATGATCTCACCCTATTATATTTTTTAGAAGGCCCGTGTTGAATATGGAAGAATGATATTCAGATCCACATTCTTTCCTTATATTTGTAAATATGAAAAGGATTGTATTCGTCTTCATCTTTATTGTGCTGTCTACCCTTGCAATAAGCAATACCGTCAGTGCCCAGTGCGCCATGTGTTCTGTTAATGCTGAGCAAGGGGTTAAAAACGGCAATACCCAGGGTAACGGCTTAAATACAGGTATCTTATACCTGCTGGCAATTCCGTATGTTTTAATTACAGGAATTGGTGTTTTATGGTATGTGAAGTATCGGAAAAGAACACCCGCAAACGGCTTCTCAGCTTCCTAACTATTCATTCATTTTACCGCGACCTTATAGGGGTTGCTGATCTACGTTATGGAGAAAACATCAAGGCTTTATGCATTAGTACATGGCAGATGCCCGCATTGCCGCAGGGGCGATATCTTTACCGGGACCTTATATGGCTTTAATATACAACGTACCAATACGGTCTGTCCACATTGTGAACAACGTTTTGAAATAGAACCAGGATATTTTTATGCGGCCATGTATGTGAGTTATGCCATGAATTGTACCGAGATGATCTCGCTTGGAATAGCCACCTATATCTTATCAGGAGGGTACCTCGAGTTTGATTCCTTCTGGCTCTATGTCGGTGTAATTTTTACAGGATGTTTACTTTTAGCCCCTTTTAACTACCGCTATTCCCGTGTGATTTTATTACATTGGCTTTCTCCAAAAATAAAATATAACGCCCATTACGATAAGCCATGATTAAGACCGAAACATTAACTTTTATAAAAGACGTAGCCGCGAATAACAACCGGGAATGGTTTGCGGAAAATAAAGGGAAGTATGAAGTGGCTAAAGCTGATGTACTGGCCTTTGTTGATCAGCTGATCCCCCAGCTTGCGGCTGTTGATCCGGAGTTTCCGGTTGAAACCCCATCGAAAAAATGCCTGCTTCGCATTTACAGGGATGTGCGCTTCAGCAAAAATAAGGATCCATATAAAAACAACTATGGGATCAGTTTTGCTGTAAAAGGCAAGGGCGTAAATGAACCAGGGTACTACCTGCATATACAGCCGGGGGGCTGTTTTTTTGCTGCCGGATTCTGGATGCCTCCCGCTCCTGAGCTGAAAAAGATCAGAGAAGAAATAGATTACAATACCTCCGATTTCCTGGACATCATTAATGAAAAGAGCTTTAAAAATACCTTTCAGTTAAGCCAGGAAGATAAATTAAAAAAGGCTCCTAAAGGTTATGAAACAGATCATCCCCAGATCGAACTGTTGAAATTAAAAAGCTTTACCGTTACTTTCCCAATTAAGGATGAAGAATTTTTAAAGCCGGGAATCGTTAATAAGTTGAAAAATGCTTTTCAAAGCGTTTATCCTTTTATTGTATTTTTGAGAAAAGCTGTAGATCAGTGACACCATAAACGATAATGGCCGTGCTACCTGCAGATTTGTCGGTATCTGCTGACTTATAATCCTTAAAAACCAATATACACAAATGAAGAAAATCAGTTTATTTTTACTTATTGCATTGCTTGCCAGTGCGTTTAGTTCCTGCGTGGTGCTTTCGCCCAAAAAATACAAGGCATTACTCGCTAAACAGGATTCACTCAACACCGGCTGGAACGAATCACAGTTAATGAATGAAAACCTGGAAAGCCTGATCGCAAAATTACGAAAAGATACGACCGGACTTAGCAGCGCATTATATGATTTAAGGGGGCGCTACTCTGAGATGGACAGCAACTATAGCAAATTACGGAGCAATAGCTCTACGGAGATCAATAGGCTGTCTTCCGATTTGAAGAAAAGGGAGCAGAGACTTAAAGAAGTGGAGGAGATCCTGCGTAAACGGGATGCGGCGACCAACCAGTTAAAAGAGAAATTGCAGCAGGCCTTGCTTGGTTTTACCAAGAGCGGTTTAACCGTGGAA
Organism: uncultured Pedobacter sp.; assembly: GCA_965650095.1. GTDB lineage: Bacteria > Bacteroidota > Bacteroidia > Sphingobacteriales > Sphingobacteriaceae > Pedobacter. Next base: position 4,137 of record CBFGNP010000013.1, read on the forward strand.
ATTAAAAATGGCAAGGTATACGTGTCCTTAACGGATAAATTGCTGTTCCCATCTGGCAGTATCGTTATTGATGAACGAGGTAAACAGGCCTTAACACAATTAGCGGATGTATTGAAGCAACAGCCTGAGATTAACATCGCTGTAGAAGGGCATACCGATTCGCAGAAAATCAAAAACCTGGGGCAGATCAAGGACAACTGGGACCTGAGTGTACTGAGGTCCACCTCGGTCGTTCGCTTCCTGACTGAAATATGTAAGGTGGAGCCTGTGCGTATGACGGCAACGGGTAAAGGCGAATACCAGCCTCTGGGGCCCAATACAAATGCGGAGAACCGCAGCAAGAACCGGAGAATCGAGATTGTTCTTTCCCCGAAATTGGATGAGCTTTACGACCTGATTAAACAGTAATTTCCTGTTGATATGGAATGAGCTGACCGAAGGCATAAAATGCTTTTAGTCAGCTCATTTTTGTTTTATTTAATTTGTTTTTATATATTCGGGTACGTAACCAATCAGTATGGACAGATCTACGTATGCCACTTTAAAGGACAGGGAATTGCTTGATTTATTACGGGAAAGTGATGAACAGGCCCTGGCTGAGATATATGAGCGATACTGGTCGAAGTTATATCTGCAGGCCTATAATGTGATCAGGAACAGGCAGGTCTCAGAAGATATCGTTCAGGAGGTAATTGTGCAGCTTTGGATCAGAAGAGCGGTCAGTCAAATAGATTCTTTAAAAGCATATCTGTATACCTGCATCAAATATCAGATCTTTAAAGCGCTGCCAACAACAAAGAACAGAGCTATTGCGCATCCAGATGATTCTTCTTTTGTAGACGACACCGATAGCCAGCTGATCACAAAGGATATTCAGCGTCTGTTGGATGAGGCCGTGGCCAGGTTACCACTGAAATGCAGAAATGTTTTTAATCTGAGCAGAAAAGATCATCTCTCTACCAAGGAAGTAGCCCTGCGCTTGGGTATTACTCCAAAAACGGTCGAAAACCAATTGACCATTGCTTTAAGACGCATCAGGTTTGTGTTGGATAATGTGTTGAGCATGTTGTTTGTTGCACTGATCATGATCTATCTCAACCGATAACAATTCCGTTCCATCCGTTCAAAAATATTTTTATCGCTTTTGGGGGTAGGGCCTGTTATTTAGTACTTACAGTAATCAGGTATGAACAGAAACCAATTTGAACATTTAGCGAAAAAATATCTTGAAGGCAATATCAGCCTTGAAGAGGAGCAGCTTTTATCCGCCCATTATGCTGAATTGCAGCGGGAAACTATTCTCTGGGATGCGCAAAATATGGGCGGGCAGGAAGAGGTAAAAACGGAATTGTATCGCAGGGCATTAAAAGAAATTGCCGAATATGAGGCCGGGCAGCAAAAAAACAGGCGGGTATTTAAGCGTTTATACTGGCCGGCGGCCGTGGCGCTTGTTTTACTAGGTTCAATTGCTTTATTTTTTTACAACAATGAGCCGGCGGAGCAAATGGCTGAGAACAACAAGACTGTTGCGCATGATGTACTGCCCGGAGGGAATAGGGCAGTGCTAACCCTCGCCGATGGATCTCAGGTTAATCTGGACAGTGCCGGTGATGGGATCATTAAAAATCAGGGGAATATCATTATTGATAAAACTAAGGACGGGGAATTGGTTTATCGCGTAAAAGGAGCTGCACAATCGGCCAAACCAGATTACAATATCATCAGGACTCCTGCGGGCGGGCAATATCAGCTGATCCTTGCTGATCAGACCAGGGTATGGCTCAATGCCGGATCTTCTATTAGGTTTCCAACTGCCTTTTTCGGAGCTGAACGAAGGGTGACCGTTGTGGGTGAGGCTTATTTCGAAGTAGCGAAAGATAAAAAACGCCCCTTTCGGGTATCTACAGCCCGTCAGCTGATAGAAGTGTTGGGCACGCATTTCAATGTGAATGCCTATAGCGATGAACCAGCAGTTAAAACTACCTTATTGGAAGGTGCGGTAAACATCGTTTATGGCAATCTAAGTAAAGGGATAAAGCCAGGACAACAAGCACAGCTTGCTGTTGAAACCGGTAAAATGGACATTGCTGAAGTTGACCTGGAGGAGGCAGTATCCTGGAAAAACGGATACTTTTTATTCGACAACGAGGACATCCATAGTATCATGCGTAAAATTGCCCGCTGGTACAATGTAGAAGTGGTTTTTGTGAATGAGCAGATCAATGAAAGATTCGGAGGTACGGTCTCAAAATTTCAAAATGTATCGCAGGTACTCAAAATATTAGAAGTAACAGGAACTATTCATTTTAAAATTGAAGGAAGGAGAATAACCGTTATGCAGTAAAATCGTACCATTTAAACCGGGAAAAGAACCAGGAGCGCTTGGAACGCCCCTGGTCAAATTGAGTCCCTATTAACTTGAACATTAGTCATTACAACTCAAATTATTCAAATGTATGAAATTTAATCTATTACACTTATCGGGTGAGAGGTTGCTCGTATACCATAAATTTCTTTTAGTGATGAAACTTACCATGATCTTAATACTGGCCGCTTTTATGCATGTCAATGCTGCTGGTTATGCTCAGAAAATCACTTTGCTCAAAAAAAATGTTCCCTTAACGCAGGTATTGAAAGCGATTAGACAGCAGAGCGGGTACAATTTTGTTTATAATCAGAAGAGTTTGAAAGACGCCAGGAACGTGAGCATAAACATAACTGATGCCGGCATCGAAGAAGCGCTCCGGCTAAGTTTTGCGGATCAGCCCTTTACTTACGAGATACTGATGAACACTGTGATCATCAAAGCTTTTAAAAAGGCAAATATGGTAGCTGCTGACATCAGGATTACAGGAACAGTTACGGATGCAAATGGACAAGGACTTGCGGGAGTTAGCATTAAAGTAAAAGGAAGTGCCACCGGCGTTTCTACTGATCCTTCTGGTAAGTACCAGCTTACTGCACCGGCAAACAGCATCCTTGTTTTTTCGTTTGTGGGATTTACGACTCGGGAAGTTGCCGTAAACAACCAGAGTACGATTAATGTGCAGCTGGAGGAGGCGTCCAGTGAGTTAACGGAAGTAGTGGTTACTGCGCTTGGATTAGCGCGCCAAAAGAAGACGCTTACTTACAGTACACAAAGTGTAAGCACGAAGGAGCTGACCCAAAGTCGGGATCTGAATGTGATTAATGCTTTACAGGGCAAAGTAGCAGGTTTAAATATCGGCTCAGGATCCAGTGGTGTTGGTGCTGCGGCAAGGGTAATACTTCGTGGAAACCGGTCTATCAATGGCAACAGCCAGCCCTTATATGTGATAGATGGGGTGCCGGTGCGTGGAAACCCTGCAGACCTGAACCCGGATAATATTGCAGCAATAAATGTGCTTAAAGGTGCTAATGCGGCTGCCTTGTACGGCAGTGCCGGACAAAATGGGGTGATCATTATAGAAACAAAGAAAGGCAGACAGGGTGATAAGGAGTTTAACGTCAGTTTAAGCACCACTTATATGAGCCAGGAGCCCATTCAGTCCATTCCCTTTCAATATCAGTATGGACAGGGAGCAGGTGGTATTTATAACCGCTCTTCAGAAGAGTCATGGGGCCCTGCACTGGATGGTACGATGGTAGCTGCCTGGTCGCAGGACCCGGCAAAAGCAGGGACGACTTATCCCTTCCTTGCGCAGAAAAATGTACGGGAAGGCCTTTTTCAGACCGGCCACAACTCGGCAACGAATCTATCTGTAACTACTTCTGGCAAAAAAACGCAGACTGCTTTCAACTATACCTATACGGATGCCACAGGGATTATACCAAATAATGCTTTGCAGCGGCATAATATAACTGTTCGGATGACCAACCAGCTGTCTAAAAGGTTAAGTCTGGACAGTAAACTTGACTATGCAAAACAAAATATTGACAACAGGCTGGACGAAGGAGAATCAAGCTATAATCCGATCCGCCAGATTTATACCATGCCTCCTAATATCAGGCAAGAGGACGTATCTGATTTTGAATACGTGGATCCTTCCCTTGGTGTGACCAAACAGGACTACTGGGCACCCGGATCGGTTACCAGTGCCAATCCCTACTGGGCCTTATACCGTAATTTACGGTATAATAAATCGGACAGGGTAATTGCGCTCGCTTCACTTTCCTATCTTTTTACAGATGACCTTAAGCTAATGCTCCGCGGATCCTACGATGGGGAGTCTACCGGGAACGAAGAAAAATCTTACTATGGAACTTACCGCGATCCCCTGGGTCGTTATGCGTTGGGCGCGGGGACCTGGCAGCAGGCTATTGGTGATTTCCTGCTTAGTTATACTAAAAAGCTAAACACCGACTGGTCGGCGCAGGCTAATTTTGGTGGCGAGATCAGGAATAATAAAAGCGGCTCAGTTAATTCATCGACAGGTGCCGGTATGAACGTACCCAACCTGTTTGCGCTTAACAACAGCAGCTTGCCTACTGCCCTCAATACTTTAAGCCAATTTGAAACACAGTCACTTTACGCAAATGGACAGTTTGGCTGGAAAGATGCCCTCTTCGTAGATCTTAGTGCGCGTAACGACTGGAATTCGACCCTCCCGGCCGGAAACAGGTCTTACTTCTATCCCTCGGCTGGTGTAAGCGCTATTGTTTCCCAGATGGTAAAATTACCTGAAGCTTTTTCTTATCTGAAGTTCAGGGGATCATGGGCGCAGGTAGGTAATGGCGCACAGCCCTATAACCTGGAACGCTTTGCAACCGGTATGGCTGGTGGTCCGCTGGGTTATATCCTGTTAAGTTCTACTTTGCCGAATACCGAGCTAAGGCCTGAAAAAACAACTTCAATAGAGTTGGGGCTGGAGATGAGCATGTTTGACAGCCGCCTTGGTCTGGACCTTACTTTATATAAAACCAATACAAACGATCAGCTGTTCCTGCAGGCATTACCTGTTGGGTCTGGTGCGGCGAGCTTTTTTACCAATGGGGGCGACGTACAGAATAAAGGTATAGAAGCCATTTTGAGCACAACACCGGTAAAATCAAACGATTTTACCTGGAACCTGAATTTCAATTATGCAATCAATGAAAATCTGGTGAAGGAATTATCAGCCGATCTACCCAGACTGGTCGTGGGCAGCGACTCTTACATGCGTGAGTTTGTTTTGGAAGAGGGCAAGCCTTTCGGCCTGATCTATGGTAAAGGCTACCTGCGCAATGCAGAGGGGAATGTGCTGGTTGGTACAAACGGACTGCCACAATTTACTGCAGGAAGAACCGTTTTGCTGGGTAACATTAATCCAAAATGGACCGGCGGCTTGTCTATGTCCTTCTCTTACAAGAACTGGAATGCCAATTTTGTGATCACCCATAAACAGGGCGGGGTGGTAGCTTCATTTACGGATGCGATCTTGTATGGCAACGGACTCGTTGAAGAAACCTTGCAGGGACGTGAAGGCGGATTGATCTTCGGGCAGAATATTTTTACAGACATCATTGCAGTTAAAGCAAGTGATGGTACACCAAATGATATCGCGGTAAAAGCGGAAACTTTGTGGAAAGGTATGGGCTCAAGAACAGCACCTGTTGGCGAGGTTTTTACCAGAAGCGCAACCAATACCCGTTTAAGAGAGATGAGCATTGGCTATAAACTGCCGAAATCCTTATTTAAACGTCTGCCTGTGTCCTCAGTAGAAATTTCAGTTGTTGGGCGTAACCTTTTCTTTTTATACAGAAAGGATTCAAATATAGACCCTGACTTTACTCAGGGTGTAGAAACTGTCTCTGAAGGTTTCCAGTCCTTTGCTCCGCCAACTACACGCTCCTTTGGCGCAAACCTGAGAATTAATTTTTAAGTCATACTATCCTTAAAGTTTAAGCATATGAAACGAATTTTGAACCCTTATAAATCCCAGCTACTTGCTGTATTTCTACTCCTTTGCACAGTGCTTTCTAGCTGCACGGATAAATTTGATGAGATCAACACCCCTGAAAATCAACTGCCGGAAGAGGAGATCAATTTTGCGACGGTTGGACAGGCTTTTGGCTATGCCCAGTATTTTGGATTAGGCGCTGCCTTTATTCAGGTACAGGAAAATCTGCACGCCCATCTGTTTGCACAGTATTTTACAACCAACGTTGCCACCTTTAGTACGGAACGGTATGTGCCTAATGGAACCTGGGTAGATCTTTTCTGGAAAGACTTTTATACCAAACCGGCATTAATGCAATTTACAACCGAAAATGTAACCAAAGCCAATAACATGGTATTGGCCAATGCCATAGCAAAGGTATGGCGTGTGGTGATCTATCACCGCATGACAGATTATTTTGGGCCGGTTATCTATTCTCAGTTTGGTAACCAGCAAACCAGCGTGGCTTATGATTCGCAAAAGGATATTTACTACGATTTTTTTAAAACACTGGATGAAGCTGTTGAAGTATTAAAACAAAACCCTTCCGGCAACGCATTTGGCGCTTATGATCAGGTTTATGCCGGTAGCGCCGCAAAATGGTTAAAATTTGCCAGCTCCTTAAGGTTGAGGCTGGCTATGCGCCTGGCCTATGCGGATGCGCCTAAAGCAAAAACCGAAGCTGAAAAGGCTATTGCTGATGGAGTAATTTTAGCCAATAGCGAAAATGCCGGGGTAATGTCCACCCTAAACAGTACAAATATCCTTTCGCGCATTACTTATCTTGTAAATGATTTTCGCGCAAACAGCAGCATGCTGAGCGCGTTAAAAGGATATAATGATCCCCGTTTAAATATATATTATTCGCCGGCTGCCAGTGGAGGGCAGTACGCGGGGCTACGCAATGGCTTGCCGGCTTCAGATCGTGGTGCTGTTGTAGCGCCGGGCACTTCGTTTGTAGGGCCACAATGGATTGGCAACCCGCCACGTCCGGGTACCGTAAATCCAACTATAGTGATGACCGCTGCCGAAGTTGCGTTTTTACGCGCAGAAGGAGCTTTACGAAATTGGAACATGGGTACAGGTACTCCCCAGAGCTTTTATAATACCGGAATTAGCTTGTCGCTCACCCAAAATGTTACGGGGATAACCAATCCACAGATTACCGCTTATCAAAATACCATTACCATGCCTTCGCCTTTAACGGATAAATGGAATTCTCCGGCAATGAGCAATATTCCGGTACTATTTGATGGGACAGGTAGTTTTGAGAGACAGCTGGAGCAGATCATTACCCAGAAATGGCTGGCCATCTATCCTGATGGTTATGAGGCATGGGCAGAACGCAGACGAACCGGCTATCCTAGAGGTTATGCATTGATTGGATCAGATAACCCCGATCTATCTGTCACAGACCTGGCCAGAAGGGTTATTTATCCGCCTACAGAAGTGACCACCAATAGGGACGCTTATCATGCGGCCCTGGGTTTATTGGGAGGTGCTGATAATATGAAAACACGAGTTTGGTGGGATCAGAAACCATTATCGGCTTATCCGAGACCGACAAATTAATAAGGCGGAGGATAATCTGCAAACTACTTGGTTAAGTTTAATGCTGTCGTATAAGGGCACTCTGAAAATCGGGTGCCCTTTTTTATTGCACAGATATAGTGACGGATCCGAAGTTTGCTTATGGTTAACGTACACATTGCTTAACAGTCGGGGTTTCTTTTCAAAAGAAAAGATATGGGATGGCTTTAAATTTTAAATTATATTTTTATTTTCGGTAACGTTAACGCAGTGAGTTGAGCTAATCATTTACTGAAAGATATTACCATAAGTTTATCATTTAACACACACATAAGATGAAACTAAAACTCAACCTGATCTATGTATTTATTGCCCTGATGTTTTCTGGGTATATAGATACCTATGGCAACCGCATTTATGGCGGTTTTTACACTGCGGAAAGAATAACCAATTTAAGAAACAATTGCGAAAGATATGACTGGGCTGCAAAACAGAGGGCCAGGTTTGTTGTACAGGCAAAGCCCTGGTTGTCTAAAAGCGATGAGGAGCTTTGGAATATGGTTCCCGGACAGGATCTGCCCCGCTGTATTGATGTTACTTTCGACAGACTGACCGATGGGCCTAAATTTCTGGGTTGTCTTCAATGCGGGCACAAGATTTCGAAATATGGCAATTACCCTTATAGCCCTGATTTTGAACAAAAACCCTGGAAATTAACCTGTCCTTCCTGCAAGGCCGTTTTTCCTACCAATGATTTTGGCAAGTATTATAAAAGTGGAATTGATGACCGTGGCCTTTTTAATCCTGCAAAAGCAGAAAGGAAGTTATTGTATAACCTGGAGCACCCTGATCCTGAAGATCCGCTGCATCAATTTGGCGTAGACGATGGGTTTGGCTATGTGAACGAAAAAGGCCGTTCCTACCGCTTTATTGGATATTACTCCTGGAAATACTGGCGTCATCTTTATAGCGGTCTCGATGCACTGGCAGACGCTTTTTTATATACCGGAGACCAGCGTTATGCCCATAAAGCAGCTATTTTACTGGACCGCATTGCAGATGTATATCCTGATATGGATTGGGAGCCTTACTCCAAAAAAGGTTGGTACCATTCGGACGGAGGCAGTAACAAAGGCAAAATTGAAGGCTCGATCTGGGAAACCAATGTGGTACAACGATTTGCAGATGCCTATGATAAAATGATTAGTGGTACGGTAAATGATCCGTCACTTTATTTGTTTTTGACAATGCAATCCCAAAAATATAAACTGCCCCAGGCTAAGGGGACACGGGAGCTGTTTGTAGAAAATGTGGACAATGGAATACTGCGTACGGCGGTAAAGGCGGTATTTTCCAGACAGATCCGCGGCAACCAGGGCATGCATCAGTTAACGGTAGCCAGCTGTGCCCTTGCCTTAAACACCAACCCTGAAGCTACGGAATGGCTCGACTGGCTTTTTAAGCCTGATGGGGGCGATATTCCGGGCCTGATGATCCGTAATTTTGACCGCGACGGCACTACTGATGAAGGTGCCCCAGGGTATACCTATATGTGGGGAAATCTGGTGTCTAAACTCGGAGTAATGCTCAATGGTTATAAGGGGTATACCAGGCATGATATTTTTGCAGAATTCCCCCAGTTCAGCGCCACTTTTATAGCTGCTTACCGCATGTCTGTGTTGGGAGTTTCTATCCCTAATATAGGTGATGCAGGCGCTACAGGAGTCGTTTCCACAAGTTATGTTGATCCTGATTTTATTGCTCTTGGCTATTTTTATACACGTGATCCGCAAATGGCTATCGCGGCCTACCGTGCAAATGGAAATTCTGCAGATGGGCTGGGAATGGATATTTATTCAAGAGATCCTGAGGCATTGAGCCGGGAGATCAAAAGTATTGCCGAAGAGCAACCTGTCAGGGCTGGCCAGGGTGGCCTGATGAGCGGATTTGGTATGGCCTCTCTGGAAATTGGGGAAGGATCTTCGGGCATTGGATTGGCTTGCAATTTTGGGCGTACCATAAAACATGCCCATCCAGATCTGCTTAATTTCGATCTACTCGCATTTGGCAACTGGCTGGCGCCGGATCATGGATACCCTGAGTACGCTACAAGGTGGCCCAGCAATAATGAATGGACAGGAAGCACGCTTTCGCATAACCTGGTGTTTGTAAACGGGCAGCCGCAAAAGGAAATATGGGGCGGGCACACCCGGATGTATAAGCAGCTGAAAGGTTTTGGAGCGTTTGAACTTGATGGAAAAAAAGCCTATCCGGATATAAAAGAATATAGTCGTACCATGCTTTTAATTGGAAGTGCTGATGCTGGCAATGCTTATGCGGTAGACATCTTCCGGGTGTTGGGAGGAAGGGACCATGTATATAGCTTTCATGGCCCACCGGGAGCCATCACTAATCAAGGCTTGAATTTAACCGATCAGCAGGACGGAACTTATGCTGGAGCAGAGATCCCTAAGGGTACGCTGGCAAAAGGCTTTCCGGTTGGATATTCCCATTTGTACCATGTTAAAAAAGATGTAAATCCACCGAAACAGTTTATGGTTGATTGGAAGGTTGATTCGGGTTATCGTACGATTAAAACGGTAGATGAGGTCCATCTGCGTATGCATGCACTAAGCCAGGTAAAGGATGTTGCATTGGCCGATGGCGATCCGCCACAAAATAAACCGGGCAATCCAAAAAAACTGGGCTATGTTTTAATGCATCGCGCTGCGGCAGATTTAAGCAGCAACTTCATCACGGTACTTGAACCGTATAAACACAATCCTTTTATAAAAACCATAAAAAGGCTGGATAACGGAACAACTATGCAGACGGCACTACAGGTAGCGCATAGGAATGGGGATACTGACTATATTTTGTACAATCCCGAAGCAGGCAAAATTATGACTTTACCAAACGGCATAGTCATGAACGGAACGCTGGGTTATATCAGGCAACAGAATGGTAAAACAATGGAGGGGATCCTGGTTGATGGGACCAGCTTAAGATCTACAGATATGAGTCTGAAGTCGGCAGGACCACTAACCGGAAACGTTGTCAAAATGAACAAGGAACTGAAAGGTGGTGGATGGCTGATGGTAGATATAGAGCTTCCGGTAGATGGCAGTTTGAACGGGGAGCAACTGATCATTGAAACTAATGGCAGCCGGGATGCCTGTTATTCCATTGTGGAGGTAAAACGGGAAGGGAAGTTTACAAAAGTTTATTGCGGGCCGATCACATTTATCAGCGACTATAAAGGAACAAATCCTAAGCATGGTTATCTATACGACTTTGAAGAAGGCGCCCGATTTAAAATTACAACGCATAAAATATGGCGGCTAAAAAGCTAGTCCAGTATTTTTTAAGAAAATAAATTTGAATATTAAGAATATACTGCCTAACTTACGGGTACGTTACCGTTACGTGCTTCTTTCCTGGCTAAAAAGCCTGTCAAATTAAGTAGGGCGGTTTGTGCGATTTTCTATGACATACAAAAAAATAAAAAATGAAGAGAGTTTTTGTTGGCAGACCTATCCGTTTATCCGTTTTGTTTACTTTACTCAGTGCAACTTGTCTGGCACAGCGTTATCCTGGCCCCCTTTCTCCTGAGCAATCGATGAGCAAATTAAAAGTTGTGGATGGATTTAAGGTTCAGCTATACGCTGCCGAGCCTGATGTGCTTGATCCGGTGGCCTTGGAATTTGATGAGCAGGGCAATGCTTACGTGGTAGAGATGCCAGATTATCCTTATGAAGTTGAACCGGGAAAGGGAAATGGGCGCATACGTCTTTTAAAAGACACCAACAGTGATGGTCGTGTGGATAAGTCTACGGTTTTTGCAGATCACGTAACTGAGGCCACCAGTATTTTACCCTGGAAGGGTGGGATTATCGTGACAGCAGCCCCCAATATTCTTTATTTAAAAGATACAAACGGGGATGGAAAGGCAGATGTAAAGGAGGTTCTTTTTTCTGGTTTTTTCCAGAACAATTCAGAAGCACAGGTAACGAGCCTGCGTTTTGGTGTTGACAACTGGATCTATGCAAATAACCGCGGACAAAGCGGTATGGTTACTTTTAGCAAAACTCCAGGGGCTCCGCCCATTGCTGTACGGGGAGCCGATTTCAGGTTCCGTTTGGATAGAAACCAGTTTGAACTGGAAACGGGCCCGGGTCAGTTTGGTCAGACCATAAACGATTGGGGGCATCGTTTCTTTACCGAGAATTCGATACACCTGCAACAGGCGGTTATTCCATGGCGCTATACACACCGGCATCCGTATCTTCCGACCTCAAAATTCAATGTAAGTATTTCCGACCATGAAGAGATCATGTTTCAGAAAACCGATGCCCCATACTGGCGTGCTGAGCGTACCAAACAACGCAATAAAATGTATCAGGAAGCCAATATGAATAGGGTTGAATATGAAAAAGATCGCTTTACAGGCGCTTCTGGCGGAACGATCTATAATGGTGATGGCCTTCCGGCAGCATATTATGGCAATATCTTCACTGCAGATGTGTCTGGAAATCTGGTACACAGGGATATCCTAAGCCCGGATGAGAAAAGTCCGCTAATGATCGCAAAGCGTGGTGCCCAGGAGAAAGACAAAGAGTTTTTATATTCTACTGATACCTGGTTCCGTCCCATCACATTTTCCGTAGGGCCAGACGGGTATTTATATGTACTTGACTATTACAGGCAGCATATTGAAACTCCTGTTTCTATTCCTGATGAGCTGAAAGCAGATATGGATTTCATGGCCGGAAGTGATAAAGGCCGTATTTACCGCGTATTGCCGAGCAATGCCGCTGTTAAAAATGTACCGGTTAACCTGAAAAACACCAGCAGCATTAAATTGGTGGCAGTACTGGGCCATCCTAATGGTTGGTGGAGAAACACTGCACACCGTTTGCTGATAGAACGTGCTGATCAATCAGCAATACCTGCAGTAAAAGCATTGTTTGCGACCAGCAAAGATGGTAAAGCCAGGCTGCATGCCCTATATGTACTGGAAGGATTAAATGCGCTGAATACCCAGATTGTAAAACAGGCGCTGCAGGATAGGGAACCAGGGGTACGTGAAAATGCGTTGATACTGGCCGAACGTTTCCCTGAATGCCTGCCTTTGGTTATCCAGAAAATTGATGATCCGGCAAATAGGGTTGCCTTTCAGGCAGCACTTAGCCTTGGCGAGTTTAATGGGGCTGAGGTGGCTCCTGCCCTGGCAAAAGTGGCGGAGAAATATGGGCAGGACTCCTGGTTTAGAATGGCTGTTTTGAGTGCTAACGCTGGTTCATCAGCAGATCTGCTCAAAGCGCTAAGCACATCCGGAACTTTCTTTCAAAATGAAGAAGCCTGGAAGCTGACTTTCCTTGGCGATCTCTCGGCTATTATCGGTTCGAGAAATAAAAAAGAAGAGGTTAGTGCATACTTGAAGCTGATTGCACAACCGGTAATGGCGAAGGATAAATGGCAGTCTGCTGCGTTAAATGGATTAAAAAAAGGTTTAAGTAAAGCCGGCGCTTCAAATGCCGGACTGAAGGTGACAGCAGGGAATATCAAAACAGATTCGGCTGAGACAATTAAAGCCTCCATTCTAAAATTACAGGAACTGTATTAATTAATTGTAGTAAATATGGAAGCCTATTTATTCGGCTTCAAAACCATTAAATGATATTGATGAAAGAGAATAACTGTTC
>CBFGNP010000014.1:0-17060 GCA_965650095.1 uncultured Pedobacter sp.
CAAAGGAAGATATATTAGCCTCATGGATCACCGTACTTAAAAATATTATCGGGAACTATTCCTCAGGCGAGATACTTTTGGGAATTGCCATGCCTGGTCCGTTCGATTATGTAAATGGGATATCGTTGATCAAGAATATGAACAAATATGAATCCCTGTATCTTACAGATATTAAGGCTGTTTTGATCGAGCAGCTGGGACTGTTGCCGGAGAATATTATTTTTAGAAATGATGCAGAAGCCTTTCTCCATGGAGAAGTTAATGGCGGCAATGCTTTGGGATTCAATAGGGCGATAGGGATCACATTGGGTACTGGCCTGGGATCGGCCGTGAGTATTGCTGGGAAAACCACCGATGCAAATCTTGGGGTGAGTTCGTTTAAGCACGGGATAGCAGAAGATTATATTTCCACCAGATGGTTTGTGAAACGTTATGAAGAACTCTCCGGAAAGAAAGTAAAAGATACAAAAGCGCTTGTCGATCTATATGAAAGTGATCCTATGGTGCCTGTACTTTTTAATGATTTTTCCAGAAGCCTTGCAGACTTTCTTTTTCCTTTTATCAAAGCGCACGATGCAGAAGTGGTCATCATTGGAGGAAATATTGCCAAAGCACACCCTTTGTTTCTGAACAAGACCCAGAATGCACTCCGTCAGCAGGGAATTCGGGCCGAATTGAGGATAACCGCATTATGGGAAGATGCTGCAATGCTTGGTGCTGCTTACTCACAGGCAACTGAAATTTTGGCTTCATAAAAGAATGCTCACATTATCTTATCCTTGTGATTTGAGATAGGTACTTTCTGCTGCCAACAGAAATATGTAGTTATTTCGAATAGTATAGGCATAAACCTATACTATGATTTCGAATTTAATGAGTATATCTTGATGTATTTGTTGTCTAGGTAGTATGCACAACATGAGATATACAGCTTTTGCCATAATTACCTTACTATTTTTCTCCGGCAGAACTGCTTCTGCGCAGATTAATGCGGCCAGGCAGTTGGCTTATTGTACAGAACAGGTAAAAAAAACATTGAGAATTATTCCTCATCATGGAAATAATATTCCAAGGAGTATTGTTCCCGGTTCATCTGAATGGAAGTTTGTGGGTTATAAGGACTGGTGCAGTGGTTTTTGGCCTGGAATACTATGGTATAGCTATGAAGCAACAAAATCAAAAACGTTTCTTACTGAAGCAGTGGCTTTTTCCTCAGCGCTTATACCTCTTTCGCAGCACTCAGCTTTCGACCATGACCTGGGCTTCCAGATATTTAACAGTTATGGGAACGGATATAGGCTTACCAAAAATTCTGAATATAAAGAGATTATACTCAAAACAGCCGATACCCTGGCCACCCTGTTTAACCCAAAGGTTGGAACAATCCTGTCATGGCCGAGGGAGGTTCCCGGAATGCAATGGCCACAGCATAATACCATTATTGATAACATGATTAATCTGGAAATGCTTTTTTGGGCATCCCGGAACGGGGGAGAGAAAAGATTATATGATATCGCTTTTTCACATGCCGAGGTAACCATGAAGAATCATTTCAGACCTGACTATTCTGCATACCATGCGGTAATCTACGACCGGGAGACAGGGAAAAAAATCAAAGGACTAACCCACCAGGGATATGCCGATAATTCAATGTGGGCACGTGGCCAGTCGTGGGCCATTTACGGATATACCATGTGTTTCCGCGAAACAGGTAATGCTGCATTTCTTGAATTTGCCCAAAAGGTAAGCGACGTTTATCTGGCAAAACTGCCTACAGATGAAATTCCTTATTGGGATTTTAATGATCCTTCTATCCCCAATGCCCCCAAAGATGCATCATCAGCAGCAGTGGTCGCATCAGGGCTTTTAGAGCTTTCCACTTTTGTTAAGGACAAAGCGAAATCACAAAAATACAGGAGAGCTGCAACACTCATGCTGGCTTCCCTTTCTTCATCAGCGTACCAGAGTAGAAATAAGAATTCGGCCTTTCTTTTACATTCAACAGGGCATAAGCCCAATGGATCTGAAATTGATACATCGATTATATATGCAGATTATTATTACATAGAAGCGCTGTTGAGACTGGAAAAACTTCAAAAAGGGATGAAGCTAAATTAAACCTTTAGTATAATAATAACCATGTAGCTCTCTTTGCGGAATATTGCCGGGCGGGACGTCTGATTTAATTTCTGGTAGCCATTTTTCATATTTAGTTTTAGTAGACCCATATGCCTGTTGCAACCGGAAAACCGAGACTTAATTCAACGGTCTCGCTCACAATATTTTAATAAAATTGGTGCTCATAATGAATTTAGGAACTCTACTCAGGTTTCAGCATTACAAAATAACCTTAAATGGGATGAATCACTCCCTAAAGAAAATAATGATGTAAAAATGAAAATACTACAATATTCTTTAATCATACTTTTAATTTTAGGTGCGTATCTGGCTTATGGTCAGGATAATCTATCAAAGGTATGGACTGCCGACCTGGGAAACGGAACATATAGAAATCCGGTTATACATGCGGATTATTCCGATCCCGACGCGATTAGGGTCGGAGAGGATTATTATATGACGGCATCAAGCTTCAATTGTATTCCAGGACTTCCTATTTTGCATTCAAAGGACCTGGTAAACTGGACATTGGTTAACCATGTACTCAAAATCCAGGAACCAGCTGAAGTCTATGATATTCCTCAACACGGAAAGGGCGTTTGGGCACCCAGTATAAATTACCATAAGGGAGAGTTCAGGATCTATTATCCGGATCCCGATTATGGGATTTTTATGGTCAGGACCAAAAATCCCCTTGGAAGCTGGGAAAAACCTGCACTTATCCTTAAAGGCAAGGGGATTATCGATCCAAGTGTATTCTTTGATGATGATGGACAGACTTATCTGGCTGTAGCATGGGCAGCAAGCAGGGCTGGTGTAAATAGCCTGTTAACCGTTTTCAAGATGAACAGTGATGGTACCCAGGTAGAAGATGAGGGAAAACACGTTTTTGATGGACATGGCAAAAACCATACAGTAGAAGGACCTAAATTTTATAAATGTAACGGGTATTATTACCTTTTTGCGCCTGCCGGAGGAGTGGCAACTGGCTGGCAGCTTGTAATGCGCTCAAAAAATATATATGGTCCATATGAGGAACGTAAGGTTATGGAGCAGGGTAAAACAGCGATCAACGGTCCCCATCAGGGGGCTTTAATCCGTACGCCAAAGGACGAATATTGGTTCCTTCATTTTCAGGACAAGGGACTTTATGGTCGTGTAGTTCACCTTCAGCCTGTAACCTGGAAGAAAGACTGGCCTATTATCGGCTCAGATGCGGATGGCAATGGAATAGGAGAACCGGTTTCTGTCTACACTAAACCATCGGTTTCAGGACCTCATCCAATTTCCACACCATCAGAAAGCGATGAATTTAACGGCCTTGAGCCAGGCCTGCAATGGCAGTGGCATGCCAATAAAAAAATACAATGGTCGGCAATGATCGCTAATAACGGGTACCTAAGGCTTTTTGCCTTTCCCAGCCCGCAAATTAATAAAGGCTTGTGGGATGTGCCGAACCTGCTTCTTCAGAAGTTTCCTGCACCTATTTTTACTGCTACTACTAAGGTCAGCTATTATGTAGAATGGGATGCCTGGCACGAAAAAAAGACTGGTTTGCTCATTATGGGAAATGACTATTCCTATCTCTCTGTCTCTAAAAATGAAAAAGGATTTCAGATCGCACAGGTAATCTGTAAAGACGCTCCAAATAAGGGAACTGAGCAGGTATTGGCTCAAAGACCGTTGAAGTCTGGAGCAGTTTATCTTCGGGCCGAGGTTGCTCAGGAAGGACAGGTAACTTTTTCATACAGTGAAGATGGCGAGCTGTACCACAAAATAGGGGAAACATTTAAAGCGCAGCCTGATAAGTGGATAGGCGCAAAAATCGGGATTTTCTGTACAAGCGGGAGCGGCGTACGTACCGGTGGATATGCTGATTTCGATTATTTTAGGATAACCAGATAAAATCTGCGCGCAGAAATATCTCTCTGGCATAATCAGGGAGCAACTTAAATTGGTTAAGAAACTGATTGTATTTGAAGGGAATATATTCTGTAGTGGGAGATGGTATCACTGAGCCTGTCGAAGGACCCGTTTAAATACCTTTAAGGTGTTTCGACAGGCTCTCCGTAGGAGTCCTTTGGACAACATGACAGCATCTGAGGTGAAACGCCTTTATAATACAACCTCTTTGTATTGGGTATTTTTTCAAATTATTCTTTTTATCGATTAATAGAGTATAAAAAATGCTCCCCTGTGTCATACCAGTATGAAAAACGAAAATCTGCCAGAAAAAATAGATAATGAGAATCTGCCTTTCAACTTTAAGCGGCAGTTAGTTTCAGATGAAGATATCAGAAAGCATTGGGGCCGCATAGCGACAAGGATTTTTGGAGGTGGAGAAACTGAACATTCCCTGGAGCCAAAGGATAAAGAGGGAGAACAAGGCTTAATATGACTTAGCCGGGAACGAAACTTTCCCGGAACTATATTTTTTACCCGTTCAAGCAAGATAATCTGCTGATGGCCACACATACTTTTTTAGAACAACCACCAATACGCCTAACATTTTTATGAAATTTTACCAACACACTTTTCTGACACTACTTTCCCTTCTTGCATTTTTTTTGGCATCGGCCCAAACAACTACTGTAATTTCTGAACAAATACTTTATTCCCCGGATAAGTCGCTTGTGGTCCATTTTTTCCAAAAGGAAGCCGCAGATCATAAAAAGGCGTTTTTTTATCAATTATCCTATAAAGGAAAAAATGTTATTCAGGAGTCAAAACTTGAACTGGAACTTGATAATCACCTTTCAGAAAGTGCAATGGCACTAAAGGTAGATACCCATCAAAATTGGTTTGACAACCTCGAAATAAAGAATTTAGTGCATACGCAAAAAGATACAATCTGGACTCCTGTTTATGGAGAAAGGAAATTTATCCGTGATCATTATAATAGTCTGGTGATTAAAACGGTGAAGGACGATAATCCGATATATGAGATGAATATCGAATTCCGGGCCTATAATCAGGGTATTGCATTCCGCTTTTTCTTTCCGGAAAATGTTAAGGGGACCTATTACCGGATCATGTCAGAAAATACAGAATTTAAGTTTGAAGAAGGCGCCTTAGCCTGGAAAGCAAACTGGGCACAGGCACCATATCATAAGGTTGCATTAGAGAACTGGGATGGTGAGGCTGAGCGGCCACTGACTCTTGAACTGAAAAATGGCCTGTTTGTATCTCTCTTAGAAGCACAGATGGTAGATTATTCAAGAACGAAATTCAAGCTTAGCGGAAAAAATACAATAAGTACAGCCATGTTTACCCCCGTTGATCTTATTTCTCCGGTAGCTACGCCGTGGAGAGCGGTAATGGTAACCGAAACTGCAACCGGGATTGCCGAGGGAACAGACCTGATTCTAAACCTGAATGAGCCATCAAAGATAAAAGATCAAAGTTGGGTAAAACCGGGAAAGATTATGCGCGTGATGTCGCAAACTACAAAAGATGCACTGGAGAATATCGATTTTGCCGTAAAAAGAAATCTGCAGTATATTCTCTTCGATTGGAAATGGTACGGTCCTGCTTTTAGTTTCAGTTCTGATGCCTCAAAAGTTGCCATCTCAGATTTCGATCTGCCTCAGATCATCAGGTATGGAAAAGAAAAGGGAATAGGGGTATGGTTATATGTAAACCAACAGGCGCTGTTGATGCAGAGCGATAGCCTTTTTTCAATCTATAAAAAATGGGGTATTGCCGGCGTTAAATTTGGTTTTGTACATTCAGGATCACACCGTTGGACAACATGGGTAGAAAAAGCCATACAACAGGCTGCACAAAACCAGATAATGGTAAATATCCACGATGACTGGCGCCCAACAGGCGAGCAGCGCACCTGGCCTAATCTGATGACCTCCGAAGGAATAAGAGGGAATGAAGAAATGCCCGATGCCACCAGTAACACGGTAATGCCCTTTACCAGGTATATTGCAGGAGCTGCGGATTATACCATCTGTTATTTCGATCCAAGGATAAAAACTACCCATGCACATCAGCTCGCGCTTGCAGCAATTTATTTTAGCCCCATCCAAACCCTATATTGGTACGATAAACCGAGCTTTTATAAAGGGGAGCCCGAACTCGAATTTTGGGACAAGATTCCAGTTACCTGGGATGAAACAAAGGTTTTGTCGGGAAACCCCGGTGAATACGTTACAACAGTCAGGCGAAGTGGCGAGGAATGGTTTTTAGGTAGCATTACCAATAATGAGGCCCGTAAGCTAGAATTGAAGCTTGATTTTCTTCCCAAAGGACAAAAATTTGTCGCCAGGATTTATAATGACGACAATACGGTTGGCACTGCCACCAAGGTAGGGATAAAAGACATAGCGGTTGACTCAAAATCTATCCTGAAACTGGATCTCCAGGCTTCAGGAGGTGCTGCAATCTGGCTCCACAAAAAATAATCATTAAAGAGGATTACAATAACAATAAAATGGACAATAAACCTGCTTTTACCGAAAAAAGATTCCTTTTTACCTTTATCCTGGTTACTTCCCTGTTTATGTTATGGGGAGTAGCACACTCCATGAGTGATGTGCTTAATAAACATTTTCAGAATGTGCTTAACGTATCAAAAGCACAGTCTGGCCTGATCCAGTTTTCCGTTTTTGGTGCCTATTTTATCATGAGCATTCCTGCCGGAATTTTTCTGAAAAGATTTGGCTACAAGGCAGGCGTAATATTAGGACTTGGACTGTTTGCTACCGGGACTTTTCTCTTTGTTCCTGCTGCAAATGCAGAAAGTTTTGGTTTTTTCAGGGTAGCACTTTTTATTCTCGGCTGCGGAATGGCAACGCTCGAAACTGTTGCACACCCTTTTGCGGCTTCCCTTGGCGATCAGCGTACCAGCGATAGAAGAGTAAACTTTTCGCAGTCTTTTAATGCGATAGGGGCGATAATCGGTCCGGCAATAGGAACATTCTTTTTACTCCGGGCAACTTCCGGTGGCCATGAAAACTCGCTAGATTCAGTAAAATTGCTTTATGCAGGGCTTGGTGGATTTATCCTGATCGTGGCGGTGGCTTTTTTCTTTATCCGCATTCCAGACCTAATTGATCCTCATAGTAATTCCGATGCGCCAATAGCTGCGAAGAACATTGACATCGCGCCGGGAAAAAGGCTTTTTCAGCACAGGCACTTTGTCTGGGCAGTAGCTGCTCAATTTTTTAATGTAGCGGCACAAGCGGGCACCTGGAGTTATTTTATAAACTACGGGCATGAGAAGATGGGCTTTTCTGATGAGAAGGCAGGAAACTTTATGGTTTTGTTTATGGTAATGATGGCGCTTGGAAGATTCGTTGGCACTTACCTGATGAAATTTATAGCTCCAAATAAGATCCTCGCAGCATTCGCCATTTGCAGTATCGTTGCCTGTGTTATTGTAGCCCAAAGCTGGGGCTGGACATCATATTGCGCCCTGCTGAGCATCAATTTTTTCTTTAGTATTATGTTTCCTACCATCTTTAGCCTGGGTCTGAAAAATCTCGGTTCACATACCCAGCAGGCTTCCTCATTTATTTCAATGGGTGTAGTTGGCGGAGCTGTAATGCCTTATTTTATGGGTAAGATAGCCAATGTGGATGTCGCCCATGCATATTATCTGCCCATCATCTGTTATATAGTGATCTTTCTTTTTGCGGCCAGATTTTTTAAGGTAATCAGATAGATGATTTTCAGCGTGCTTTTGCTTTCTACCTTTAATCGGGTATGAAATTCGACATACACTGATATTGCGGATAAGGGTTGCCGGAGTGGAATTTGGTGTGATGAGGCTGTATCATAGGCAATTTTACCTAACATGCTGTCCAAAGGACTCCTACGGAGAGCCTGTCGAAACACTTTAAAGCATATTTAATGAGTCCTTTGACAGGCTACCATTGACGTTATTTTGCAATTGCTTACTAATAAGATATTTGCGGCACTATGCATTTCCACCATGCTAGGCCATAGCACCGTATCCCCCGTTCCACTTAAATCCGGCCTAACAAATTTTTCGGGCTGCACTGTTCTGGCCGCACAACTGCCTTCAAAAGAAAAATTTTCAGCCGGCATTTTTTTGTTTCTTTTTGATGCCAAAAAGAAAGAGCCCTTCGGCGGCGGTGAGCCGAGGCAAGACCGCGCCGTAGGATAAGAGAAAACAATTGTACGTCACTCATATTGATTTTAAACAATTAATTAACCCTCAGGATGACAAATCAATATTTATCATACAACCTCATCAGCATATTTATCTGGTCTATTTGAAGTTTAATGCAATTTTTGATTTTTATGACTTTTTAATCATACGGCTTTAAGAAAAAAAAATATTCTTGACAAGGCGAGATCTTTGTTAATTTTCCGATTAGGAAAAAAACTAAAAAACAGAGTATACAGATCATTTCCCTGTGTCTTTAAGATAATCCTGCCATCCAAATTTTTATATGCTTTTGGCAGTTGGTGGAGGGTAAATACCAAATATTAAATACAAGAATTATGGATGTTTTTTACAAAAAATTATGGCAGGTAAGTGCAGTGCACTTATTTCTACTGCTGTTTTTTTGTTGCACCACTGCTTTTGCACAAACGCAGGTAGTGACGGGGAAAGTTGTGGATGCGGCAACAGGCGACCCGATTCCGGGCGCTACAGTTAAAGTGGTCAGTTCTAATATAGGCGTTTCGGCCGACGTGAATGGAAGTTTCACCCTTAATGTCCCTGTGGGCGCCTCGATACAGATTACTAGCGTTGGTTATAAAAATGTAGTATTGAAAGCGGAAACAGGCAGGCTGATGTTAGTCAAATTATCTTCTAGTACTGAACTTGATGATGTTGTAGTAGTAGCATACGGTACTCAGAAAAAAGCAACGGTTACCGGTGCGATTTCTACCATCAATTCAAAAACATTTCAGGATCGTGGGCCTACCAATAACCCGATTGCCAACATCCAAGGACAGGTTC
Organism: uncultured Pedobacter sp.; assembly: GCA_965650095.1. Lineage (GTDB taxonomy): Bacteria > Bacteroidota > Bacteroidia > Sphingobacteriales > Sphingobacteriaceae > Pedobacter. Next base: position 9,062 of record CBFGNP010000014.1, read on the forward strand.
CAGGGGTTGTGGTAACCAGAACCTCTGCACAGCCAGGAAGGGAAAACTGGAATTTTCAGATCAGGGGAGCAACCTCTATTAATAACCAGGATCCATTGATCATTCTTGATGGGGTAGCATTGAACAATAACAATGCATTAAATTCAATTAATCCAGATGATATTGATAATGTATCAATTTTAAAGGATGCGGCAGCAGCTATTTATGGAGCAAGGGCGGCTTATGGTGTAGTACTGATTACGACCAAAAAAGGCAAGAGCGGACAGTTCGTGGTACAATATAGCCCGACAATTTCGCGTAAACTGATTGGTCTTCAGCCTGAAATGGCAAATATGGAGCAGTGGGCAAAAGGTTTAATTGAGGCCAAAATCAACGATAATTATGGCGTAATACCAGCAACAGATCTATGGTACCAAATGGCTAATTTTGCAATTGCGAACAACGGCAATGTGATTTTAGCTTCACAGATTCCCGGTTATAATGGATCGGCTATCACTCCCGGACTTTTTTATAACGGACTGCCCGTACCTACTTTTGGTGATGTAAAAGAGCTTAATTTTACCGATACCAGAATGTCGGAAATCCTTTGGGGCGCAGCCACTTCTACACAGCATAACCTGAGCCTGGCAGGAGGAAACGAAAAAAATACCTTTCGTGCATCGCTGGGCTATCTTAACGACGGCAGTCAGCTCCAGTTTGGAAATAATGGAAACCAGCGTTATAACCTTAGGTTGAACAATGGCTTCAGATTCAATGAAAAAGTTCAGTTGGAAACCAATGTCTCGCTTGAACAGAATAATATTCAACAACCAACATTATATACTACAGGTCCATACAGCGCACTGGGAAATGGTTTTCAGCCTGGAATCCCGGCATTTACACAATCTGGCAGACCTTACCAGTGGGGTGGTGTAATCAGTCCACCAGGATCATTAAGGGATGGTGGTGATAACCTGGAAAATAATACCAGGATTTTATTAAACTCGACAATAAATTATAAACCTGTAAAACACCTTACCTTTTCGGGTACTGCAGGATATAACATGTGGTATCAGGATAACAAGGTGCAGGCAAAAGCAGTACAGTTCTATTCCTATGATGACCGTTACCTGATCTCAACAACACCCAGTAGAGGTACAGCTGGTAATGTTACCGGAAATGCCAATTATTTCAGGCAGACGGTTAACGATAAATATTATAACCTCATTGGTAAGGTAACCTATGAAAATACATTTGCGAAACACCATAATGTAACTGTCCTTGCGGGCGGATCATATGAAAGGGACGAATACAACATGTTCAATACCCGCACCTATAACCTGGGTAGTGACGATATCCCTTCGTTGAACCTTGGTCTCAGTAACGGAACTGCGGGTTTTGTTACCAACGATGAAGCTAGAAACCATTATGCCATTGGTTCGTACTTTGCCAAAGGTACTTATGATTATGATGGTAAATATCTTTTCGAAGGCAGTGTAAGGTACGATGGTTCGTCTAAATTTATCGATGATAAACGCTGGAAAACTTTTTACAGTGCCCAAGTGGGTTATAGGCTCTCAGAGGAGGCTTTTATTAAGAAATTGGATGTGTTTTCTGATCTTAAAATCAGGGCATCATATGGCACTGCGGGTAACCAGGGAGGTATCGGGTTATATGACTACCTTCAATCATTGAATGTAGGAAGCAGTGGTGTTCTATTGGGGCCGAACATCGCAACAGCAACTACCACCACAGGAAACCTGGTTTCCCTGAACAGGACATGGGAGACTGTTGTTAACAAAAATCTTGGTCTTGATTTTGGACTTTTAAAAGGAAAATTGACAGGGACTTTCGAACTTTTCGAAAAACGCAACAAGAATATGCTTATTAGCATAACCTATCCCGGAACGCTTGGAATCGGTGCACCGCAGTCAAACAACGGCGAGCTAAAAACATGGGGATGGGAGGGGATCGTGACCTGGAGGGATAAGATCGGAAGCGTAAATTATTCTGTTTCTGCCAACATTACCGATAGCCAGAACAAGATTATTTATCTGAACGGAGCACCGCTAATAAATGCTGGATACAATAGTGCAGTGGAAGGCTATTCACTTGGATCTTATTTTGGCCTCCAATATGCAGGGCGCCTTCAAACACAGGCCGAGGTTGATGCCTATAATAAATTTTATGCTCCTGGAGGGATTGTAAACGGGATAGGTATTCCGATTGCGAGCCCATTGACCAACCTTCCTGGACAGTTATCAGGCCTTCGGCCTGGAGACAATTCGTTTGCAGATGTAAACGGTGATGGAAAACTGACAAATGGTACATCTACATCTAATATGGGTGACTTTGTTTACTTGGGAAGTGATATCCCACGGTATACATTCGGTTTAAACCTGAGTATGCAATGGAAAGGTTTTGATCTGACAACCATCTTTCAGGGAGTCGGAAAACGCACTATTTTCAGGTCAAATGGAAGCGCGAATAACTGGCGGATACCCTATCAGTCACTTAGCCAGGCTCAGGTTACTGCCTGGATAGGAAATACCTGGTCGCCTGAAAATACTGGTGCTTATTACCCGAATCTTCATGCCAATACGACACTTAATGCCTACAATTATCAGGCATCTACCTGGTCAGTTGAGAATGGAGCTTACCTACGCCTGAAAAATGTTGTAGTGGGTTATACCCTTCCAAAAGTGCTAATGGCCAAATCACATCTTTTTAGCGGCCTTAGACTTTATGCTTCTGGAAGTGATTTGTGGGAAGTTAGCGGAATCAAGGACGGTTGGGATCCGGAAGTTACGAGGACTACCGCAGGCAATGAGCGTTACCCTTTTTACCGTTATCTAACTTTTGGTGCCAACCTTACTTTTTAATAAAAAGGTCATGAAAAATATAACATATAAAACAGTATTCTCCCTGGCGATGATTTTCCTGATGGCTGCATCGGGATGTAAAAAATCATTGGATCTCCTTCCTCTGGATCAACTTTCAGAGGTTGCATATTTTAAGAATGCAAATGATTTTAAAACTTTTGCCAACCAATATTATGGCTATCTGAGAAACTTTAATAATTCCTTTGCCGATAACCCGCATTATGATGGCAGGGCCGATGTATTTGGTGGCGGTGGTGCCTTTGGCTCAGGTACTAACACCGTTCCTGTTACGGATGGAAATTGGAATAGCAATTATACCCGGATCAGGGCCTGCAATTTTTTGCTTGAAAAAGCGGCAGCTTTTGCAGATAAAGCGAGTATAGCGCAATATGTTGCGGAGGCAAAATTTTTTAGGGCATACGCCTATTTCGACTTGCTACAGCTGTATGGCGGTGTTCCGCTTATTACAAAAACTTTGGATCTGGAATCGCCAGAACTTTATGGTGCAAGGGCGGCTAGAGAAGCAATAGCAGATCAAATTATTGCTGATCTGGAGGCAGCCATCCCTGATCTTCCGGTATCAATTACTTCAACCTCGACCGATTTCGGACGGGTAAGCAAGACTGCTGCACAGGCTTTTTTAGGCCGTGTTGCACTTTATGAAGGAACCTGGCTTAAATTTAGGAATGGTGATGCCACCAGGTTTAACAACCTCCTTGATAAATCGGCAGCTGCCTCCAATGCGGTAATTTTAAGTAACCAGTTTGCATTGTTCGGCACAGCAGCATCTAATGCATTAGGCGGAAATAGTACCGTTCTGGGAGATTCAGCACAGAAATACCTGTTTATCCTCGAAAATCCAAAATCCAATCCGGCTGGAGTAAATAAGTCGGCGAACCATGAATATATCCTTTCTTATCGATACGATGATGTGATAAAAACGATTAATACGAACATCAGCAGGCAGGGAACGCAGATTGGCCCCCAACAGAAATTTGTAAATGCTTTTCTTTGCCAGGATGGATTACCTATCGAAAAATCTCCTCTTTTCCAAGGGTTTCAAACTTATGGTTCGCAGTTTGTCAACAGAGATAATAGGTTAAAGTATACCATAAGGGTATTAAACGGTTATTATTGGTATGGTAACGCCAACTTTAGGATTACCTGGTTGAACGATGCTGCCGATAATGCCAATTCTACAGGTAAGGTTGTTCAGATAGGCGGCTATGTAAACCAAAAATGGGTTTCTGAACGCAATGTGCCAGATACGAAAGAATCTGAAGATTATCCTGTACTCAGGTATGCTGAGGTTTTATTGAACTATGCCGAAGCAGTATACGAAAGAAACGGGACCATTGGGGATGCCGATCTGGATAAATCTCTAAATCTTGTACGCCTGCGCGCCAACAAGACAATGCCTAAACTTTCGAACGCGTTTGTGGCTACGAATGGGCTTGATTTTCGCACCGAAATCAGAAGAGAACGTTTTACCGAGCTTTATTACGAGAACTTCAGGTTTGATGATATCAAGAGATGGCATAGTGCAGGAACCGATCTGGTAACCAATGTTGGTGGATCAGCTTATGGAAATGCTGCTGGATTTGTTAGTCCATGGCCAGTTTCCATTAGATTTACCGGAACGCAGGCTCAGTTAGGGCCAAACCAGTTAGCAACTGTGCCAACAAACGCTAAAGACGCCAATGGAAATTTGATTTTAGACAATACAGCCCGTACTTTTTCCGAACGGAATTATTTATATCCCATTCCTACACAGCAGTTAACCTTAAATCCAGCCCTGATCCAGAATCCAGGATGGTAATTTTTTAGATTTTAGTTCTTTATCTACCCAGTTGCCGAATGGTGGCTGGGTTTTTATGCTTTAAAATTTTTGAGAAAAGGCTGGATTTTATCAATATACCAATAGCTTATTCAACCTGGCTATAGCTAGCCATTTAGTTTTTGGCGACAGCGTATGAATTAAGCTCAAATATGTCCCTATTGTAATAATGTTTCATTATTTTAGTAACCAACAATTGCAAAACTGTGCGAAGAATATTGCTGATCTTTCTTTTCCTATATGCCGGTCTGTGTGTCGCCTCACAGCGAGATTCGCTCAGTGTACGCCATCTGGAAATAGAAGATGGGCTGTCCAATAATTATATCCGCTGTGTTTATCAGGACAGAAAAGGATTTTTCTGGTTTGGTAGCAGGGATGGCCTCAACCGTTATGATGGATATGGTTTCAAGGTGTTCAGGAATGAAATCGGTAATAAAACTTCCCTTATTCATAATATTATACATGCAATTAACAGTGATACAGATAATAACATATGGATCGGGACCAGGCAGGGCTTAAGCATCTATAATGATAAAAAAGGCATCTTTACCGAAGGCTCATGGCATGACCCTATAAAAGGGACAGATTTACCGATTACAAAAGTAATCAGAGATCTTGTACCTGGTATAAACAATACCATGCTCGTCGCGACCGAAGGAATTGGGCTGTTGAGGTTCGGCAAAGGGAAGACTGTAGGCGAGCAGATTCCCCTTTTGATAAATGGTAGGCGCACTTTTTCCTATGGTGTGCAATCCGTCAGGCTGGATGATAAGGGAAAAGAGTGGGTGTTTGTACAAAATCTCGGACTTTATTATTTTGAACCAAAAGTGCGGGCACTGGTACTGGCTAGCGCTGATGTTGTTCTTGCGCTCTCTTTGGGGGTAAGTGGCGGACAGGTGTATATTGGCACCTATAACGGTCTGTATCACTATGACCCAGTCAGAAGGAAAAATACGGCCATTACCGGCAGTGGAATCGAAGGGAAGTCAATTCTTGCTATCGCCCCTGACAGCCATAATATTCTTTATCTGGGAACAAATGGAGATGGAGTGTTCCGTTATGATCCGGCAAGTGGAGGCGTGCAGCTGTTGGGTAATGAAATCAATAACGGTCTGACTGGTGAACAGATCTACTCCATATTTATCGATAAAAACGATAGAAAATGGATAGGAACTTATTCAGGAGGGGTAACCATTCTTGATCCGGTAAAAAAAATATTCCAGACCTGGGCGCACAATCCACAGGGAAATTCTATTCCCGGAAACTCAATATCAGCGTTTTTAGCTCCAAAAGATGGAAAACTTTATATCGGCACCGATGGTACCGGGCTTAGCATCTGGGATAGGAAGTTAAACCAATTCACCAATTATAAGCATGCTGCAGACCCTAACACGATATCCAGTAATTTTATTTCATCAATGGTTTCCGACAGTCATGGGGATATCTGGATCGGAACCTTTACGGAAGGTGCCAACCGTTTCGATCCAAAGACAAGGAAATTTACCAGGTATAAAATCGTAGATCCGCAGACTGGGGTTGAAAGCAAGGTCGCTTTTACGGTATTTGAGGATCAGGACCATGATATCTGGGCGGGAACCCTTAGGCGGGGAAGCCTTCTTGGAGGGCTTTATCGCTTTAACCGCGGTTTGGATAAGTTTGAACTTTTCGATCAGAAACTGGGTGATCTGTTTACAATGATGCAGGCCGGGGATGGCCAAATTTGGGCAGGCAATCTTGATCAGTTGATCCAGGTTGATAAAAAAGGAAAAAAACACAGGTTTTATAATCTTGGCTACACCGTTCGGGTGATATTTGAAGATAAAAAAGGACTGCTCTGGATAGGGACTGAAGGTGGTGGACTCATCATTTTTGATCCTTTTAAAAGAAAGGTGGTATCGAGGTTAACCACTGCCAACGGCCTTTGTAATAATTCAGTACTGAGCCTGATCCCTGATAACCAGGGAAATCTCTGGATGAGTACCTATTTCGGAGTATCGTGCTATAACTTTGATCAACGTACCTTCAGAAGTTTTTATCAGAGTGACGGCCTGCAGAGCAACCAGTTCCAGATCAATGCGGGAATCAAACTTGGTACGGGGGAAATCGTTTTCGGGGGCATAAAAGGGTTTAGTCTTTTCGATCCGCGGGAAATTATTCCACACAGCCAGATGCCGAGCCTGTTTCTTACCGGAATAACCATTAATAATACGCCGCTGGAAGAAAACCTGAAACTGATTGTGGATGAAGATAAGATTGCCATCAGGGAAATAGAGGTGCCTTATGATCAGGCAGTATTTACCTTTTCGTTTACTGCACTCGAATTTTCATCCCCAGAGAAGATTTTCTATAAATATTTTATGGATGGCTGGGACAGGGGGTGGACAAATTCGGGAAAGGACAGAAAAGCAACCTATACGCATATTTCTGAAGGAAGTTATATATTTCGGGTAAAGAGTACAAATACGGAAGGGATGTGGGGACGCAATGAAATTACCCTGAAGATTAGAATACTTCCACCATGGTACAGAACTTGGTGGGCCTACCTGGGATATATCGCCATCATCTCTTCAGTTATCTATGTATATCTTAGATATCGGTCGGCACAGACCCGTTTAAAATATGAAGTTCAGATTGTAAACCTTGAATCCCAAAGGAAAAAAGCTGAATATGATACGCAGGTAGCCCTGCATAATATGGAACGTTTGGCGCATGACAAAGAGAGGCTCATCAATGAGCAGGAAAAAGCACTTGCCGAGAAGCGCATGTCGTTCTTTACCAATATATCTCATGAGTTCCGTTCTCCACTTTCCCTGATTATTAATCCGATTAATGACCTGATCAAAAACAGTAGTGTGGAAGGTAAGGAAAATGCGGAGCTCAGCATGATCCAGCGAAATGCCAAAAGGATGCTGTCGCTGGTAGATCAGCTGCTGCTCTTCAGAAAAGCAGAAGAAGGTTTTGAGCACATTAAAGCTACTAAGCTTGATCTTGAAAAGCTATCCAGAGAGGTTTTTTATTGCTTTGTTCAACAGGCCTCGGCCAAGGAGATCGATTATAGGTTTGAAAGCACTGCTGTTGATAAGGAAGCTTATGCCGATAGGATAAAGATCGAAATTGTGCTGTTTAACCTGATTTCCAATGCCCTGAAATATACGCCAAAAGGAGGAGAAATAGTGATAAGCTTAACCGAAGAGGATCAAAGTCTTTTGATCACCGTCCAGGATTCTGGTCCCGGCATTCCTGATACCGCAGGGGAAAAGATTTTTGACCGTTTTTATCAGGCAGAAAGAAAAGACGGGAA
>CBFGNP010000015.1:0-16704 GCA_965650095.1 uncultured Pedobacter sp.
CTTGCCATAAAGATTGCTTCGTCGGCTGAAAAAGCCTTCTCGCAATGACGATAATCTGAGGGGATTTAATCTTTTAAATTCTCCTGTCATTTATATTGATTTTTATACAATAAATTATCCCCCAGAGTGACATCTTCTTGCGATTTATCCCTTAGCTTAACGATGTTGCCCCCATGCCACGAATATTCTATCCTTATCTTGCACTTTTTACTTACAAAGCCCATTAAAAATGCCAATCAGGTTCAGGAAACAGATACATAGCTGGCAATTCCCTTATCATCCCCATATAGAGTGCTGCTACCATAATTTTTTCTAAAATTAAATCAATTCTCTATGTTCCATCAGGTAAGCCAATGCTTCCTTTACTGCCTGTTGGCTATCTTTCGGATTAAATCCTAATTCGTTTCTTGACTTCGAAATATCAAAATCTTGCTGCAATCCTGAAAACATAGCAATATCTTTAGTGGTAAGCAGTGGAGGTTTTCCAACTATTTTAGCTGAAAGCTCCATAAAACCTGCAATAGCATACAAAATAAACTTTGGCACAGTTCCAGGTACTTTTATTTTCAATTCTGGATAAAGTTTTTGTGCCAGTTTAGTTGTATCGGTAATGGTCATACATTTTTCGTTGGCAAGGATATAACGCTCACCAGACCGGCCTTTCTGTGCAGCAAGGTAACAGCCTTTTGCTACATCTTTAACATCTACCCAGTTCAGGGTAATCTTGGTATCCATGGGGATCTGCTTGTTAAGAATCAGTTTTAGCACATTATAGGAAACATTCAGTGGAAGAAACGCTTCACCTCCTATCATTGCTCCAGGCATAACCGATACCAGTTCTATACCGAATTCTCTTGCCAGATCAAAAGCCAGCTTTTCACCATCATTCTTGGAATTGTAGTACATATCCCTTCGGTCGGAATTGTATCCGTTGCTTTCTTTTGTCGGAAGATTGGTATAGTCCAGCGCAGCAATGGAACTCACATAGACGATTCTTTTTACGCCCGCCTCTGCAGCTGCTTCTATCGTATTCCGGGTGCCCAGCATATTCACATCATAGATTTCTTCCTTGGGATTTTTAGCCCACAGCTTGAAGGCAGCGCCTACTGCAAAAAAAGTATCAACATGCTGCAGTGCGCGCTTAAAGGAAGCTTTATCCGTTATATCTGCCTGAACGACCTCGCAGTTCAGATCTTTGAAACATTCTTTGCTTTTGATATTACGGGCTGAAGCCCTTACCGGAATCCCTTTTTCGATTAACAGCCTTACAAGGTTGTTGCCTAAATGCCCATTGGCACCAGATACCAGTACCATTTTTTTATCTGTCATAATTATTGATTTTAAATGCTGTGGCAAAGTTGAACTTTGCAGATTTAAAACCACTTCACAAATGTTACCTAATGATCTTCTTTCTAATTCGGCTCAGACTTTTAGGGTTCATCCCAAGAAAAGACGCAATGTATTGCATAGGAACATTCTGGAGAACTTCGGGGTACTGGTTCATCATTTTTAAATAACGCTGTTCCGCATCAAGGGTAGCCAGCTCCCTGGCACGTGTTTCATTATAGGATAATGCTTGTTGAAATACCAAAAAGCTAAAGTCCTTAAAAGTAGGGCTCTGCTGTATAAGCTGATCAAGATCTGCTTTACTGATGCGCAAAAGTTCACATTCGGTAATACATTCCAGATTTTCATCCGACTTTTTCTGGTTCGTAAAATCAGCATAGGAGGTAATGAAACCAGGCGGACAGTTTATATGCGTTGTAACCTCATCGCCCTTATCATTGTAATGGAATAGCCTCGCAAAACCCGAAACCACGAAATATAGATGCCCAGGTACCTTCCCTTCTTCTTCGATTATCCAGTTTTTCGGATATCTCACCGGTTCAAAGTACTCTATGCACAAATCGCTATCCCGGTTAGAAAGTTGTAGGCTTTTTGTAATAAGACTTATAAGTTGACCGTGCATGGTACAAAGATAAAAAAACAATGCTGATCAATCCCAAATGAAACCTGTTCCAGACTTTTAGGAGAAAAGAAAGTTCCAGAACTTAGCCAACGAAAAGCAATAACCGATTCGTGTTGATCTGATACTGCCTGGTGCATAAGATGAATGCCAATAGGCAGATAAAAGCCATCTCATAATCAAATTACGAGATGGCTTCTCTTTTATTAATTTAGCTACCCGTTAAAAGCTCTACAAGAGCTGAATAACAGCATTTTATGCATGCTCCATTTGGTTTCTCAAGCGGGCTGGCTGTTGTTTTTAACTTTACAAAGCCCAATGACTATATTTTGATTTTTTTGCCATTACGTTGTGCTATTAATTCCAATCACTACCGATATCCTTACCAACATTGGGGTTTGCATTCTTTTCTGATAGCGGGATAGGCAATAAAACATTTTTATCCTGAAAAGGTTGGGTACCATCTTCTATCTGCCTTTGCGAATTAATGGTCTGCTTAGCTATGCCCCAGCGTATCAGATCAAAATAACGGGACTGTTCGCCGGTCAGTTCCAATTGTCTTTCGCGCATCAGAATGGCCATGGCTTGAGGCTGGCTGCCCAAACTGATATAAAGCGGTGCATTAACGCTTGGCCTGCTGCGCACCTGGTTAATCAGTGCCAATGGCTGTGCCCCGGTATTACCCTGCTGTATGTAAGCCTCGGCAAGCATCAGCAATACATCTGCATAACGGATTACCTGCCCGTTAATACCGCTTTGCGGACCACCGAAGCTTGCTACTTTATTATAATACTCATATTTTAAATATTTGTAGCCGGCAGAGGCATAGGGAAAGGCTATTGGCCCGTCTTTACATTCCTGGCAATATTGGGTTTGTCCCCCGCTTGCAGCATCTCCATAAAAAGTATAAGCCGCACGCGGATCAACGTAAGTGGCATTGGTTTGTGGGTTGGTGTAAGTAAAAGCTTTAACCGCCGTAGTGGTAATAAACACATTATTCCAATCGTTAAAGCCATATTCCTGTGCGCGGGCAGAGTGGCTTGCTTTCCCACCCCATGTTTCCTGACCGCCAAACGGGGCATACTGGTTACCGATACCCCAATCGGTCCAGGCCTGGTTCATTACCTGAAAAATGGTTTCCGTGTTAAGGGTCGTATTATTCTGATTTGGATCATCAAATAGGTTATTATATTCAGGTGCCAGCGCATAGGTGTATGGTGCCTGGGTCAGTTTGCTTAATTCAGTAACAGCATCGCCCCATTTTTTTTCGTACAGGTATGACTTACCAAGCAATGCAACCGCAGCACCGCGGGTAGCACGCCCTAAACTGGCTGTAGCATGTGAAATAGGAAGGTCAACTTGTGCTTCTTTTAAATCCTGTTCAATAAAGGCCCATACATCTGCTACAGCAGCACGGGGCAGGTTAATTTCTTCTGCTGTTGGCAGCGGGATATATTCTTTACGCAAGGGTACACGTCCGTACAGGTTAACTAGATTGAAATAAGCATAAGCCCTCAAAAATTTAGCCTCGGCAATATATTGCTTTTGATTGGTCTGTTCGGTTGCATTGGCAGGAGCCCATGCCTGGGCACGGTTAATCACAACGTTCGAACGCATTACCATTCGGTATAACGAAGACCACATGGCTTCTAACTGCGGTTGGTTCGGCGCAAAATTATATTGTGCCAGCGCCAAAAGATCCCCCTGAAGTGGCTGGGCATTTTTGGCATCGTAACCCAACAGGTCAAAAATATAATACCATTCCCGCGCCCACAAACCAGAATGCAATAAAGTAGCGTAGCTGGCTATCACGGCTTGGTTTATTGCTGCATCGCTTGTAAAATAAGTGTCATAGGTATATGCACTTTTATTCTGTAAATCCAAATCCTTCTTACATCCCCCGGTTGCAATCATTAAAACTACAACAATCAGATATTTTATATATTTTTTCATCATTATATCTTTAATATTTTTCATCATTAAAATCCAACTTGTATACCCGCCAAAAATGTACGTGGCTGTGGTATCTGCCCATCATCAATGCCCCGGTTAAATATATAATCGCTGGCCCCGCCATTAACACCGCCATTGGTTTGGGTGCTTATTTCGGGATCATATCCAGTATATTTTGTTATGGTAAATAAGTTTTGAGCGGCTACATAAACCCGTAACCTGCTTAATACATTACCCGAGAAAGAATTTAATGCCGTTTTTGTAAAAGTGTAACCTAAGGTTACGTTACGTACCCGCAGGTATGATCCATTCTCAACAAAAAAATCAGAAGGCCTCAAATTCCCTGTTGCCGTAACATTTTGGCCTGCCCTTGGCAAAGCGGCAATATCCCCCGGATTTCTCCAACGGTTTAAAATGGCGGTAGAAGCATTATGTCCGGTTGAGGCATTTTCGGTGTAAAATTTAAGTGAATTGGCCAATTGAACGCCCTGAACACCTGAGATAACGATATTGAGGTCGAAGTTTTTATAAGATGCCCCGGCATTAAAACCGTACGTAAACTTCGGAATTGGACTGCCCAGAACCTTCTGGTCCTTACTATCCACAACACCATCGTTATTAAGATCTTTAAATATAAAATCTCCTGGCAATAATCCATCCTGGTATAAACTGGCTGGATTTCCGGTTCTTTGTCTGGCAGCGGCATTTAATGCATCAATTTCTGCTTGTGTACTTGCTACATGATCAACAGAATAACCATAAAAAGCACCAATAGGCGACCCTGGTTGTGTTAATGTAAGGCCATTTAAATTATTAAAGTATCCTCCAATTATAGGGGTTGACGATTGTGCACCCAGTGATAATGTTTTATTTTGGTTATAACCTCCATTTACACTTACATTGTAGTTAAGGTCACTGGTTTTATCAGCATAGGCCAACTGAAATTCGAAACCTTTATTTTGAGCATCTGCAGCATTAGTAATTAAGGTACTGCTAAATCCGCTTAATCCGCCAATGCCTACGCTGGTAGGTACCGGAATTCCCACTAGCAACCCACTGCTTTTTCGGTTATAGTAATCAAGGGTAAGCGTAAGTTTGTTTTTCAGAAAGCCAAGATCAAGCCCGATATCAGTCTGGTCTGTCTGTTCCCATCTCAACAGTGGGTTTGCAATAGAAGTTACCGTTGTTCCATTTACAAAACTTTTGTTCTCCCCCAGTGAATAAACCAGGTTGCCAGTCGGTGAACCGCCAAAAGTAAATACCTGCGTTGTGGTTAAACCAAACTTGTTATTACCTGTACGGCCCCAGCCTACACGTAATTTAGCATCGCTGATAAACGGAAGTGCCGATTTTACAAATTCTTCTTCGCTGATGCGCCATGCAAAGCCAACTCCTGGAAAGTTACCATAACGGCTTTGAGGTCCAAAGTTTGAGGATCCATCACGGCGGATACTTCCGGATAAGATATACCGATCGTTAAAGGTATATACCAAGCGGCCATAATAAGAGATAGCCCGGCCAAACTGTGTATAATAGCCTGATGTGTTGGCCTGACTGGTAATGGTTGGCGCTACACCTATGTCGGTTACATTATCATTTAACATTCCAGTACCCAATACGCTCAGGTATTTGCTCGATCCGGCATCAATATAACTGGTACCTGCAGTTGCCGATATACTGTGTTTGCCAAAAATACGGTTGTACGACAGGTAGTTTTCAAAAGTATAATTGGAATAACTGTTAAATGCACGTCCTGCCTGCCGACTGAAACCCAGGTTGTTGGATGTAATATAAGGTATCTGGTATGAGTCGTTTGTCGAAGTGCCATATACACCCGCCAGCTGCGACCTAAAAGTTAAACCTTTAATAATACTTACTTCGCCAAAAACCTGCGGATACAATACCAGATCGTTGCTTGATAAGGTTTGAACGCCTAAGCTCTGTAGTGGATTTACGGCGTTACTGTTGTCATCAACATTGGTAAGGATAGAGTAGCCACCCAAAATAGCGGGATCGTATATTGGCTGATAAGGTGCATAGCTGATAGCATTTAATATGCTTGCTGTCTGCCCGTTAGTATTGGTGTAACGGATATTAAGGCTTTGGCCGAAATGGAAACGCCCTAGTTTCTCATCTAGCGAAAAACGGCTGTTTAATCTTCTTAAACGATAGTCTTTAACAGTAGCCTGCTGGGTTAAATAACCTAGTGAAAGATTATAGGTAACCTTTTCGCTGCCACCGCTTATGCTTGCATTGTTTTGGGTAGATAAAGCTGTTTTAAATATTTCTTTTTGCCAATCGGTACGGTCAACACCCACAAAAGGAGTATTTAGTTTGGCCGGAGGCGTTAGGTTATTGGTAGCGGCTATATCTTTTATAAGATTGACATAGTCGTTTGCATTAAGCAGGTCGAGTTGTTTGCGCACTGATGAAGTACCAACCTGCGAATCAAATAATATCTGCGGGATACCGCTTTTAGCCTTTTTAGTGGTAACGATAACCACACCATTAGCAGCAGCAACACCATAAATGGCGGTTCAGGCTGCGTCTTTTAAAATGGTAAAATTATCAATGTCCTGTGGTTTGATGGTGTTAAAAAGATTGGCATCGCTCTGTATACCGTCAACCACATATAATGGCTCCACATTGGTAAATGAACCGGTACCGCGTACAATGATCTGGGCATTTGAACCCGGGGTACCATTTGAATTTAATACCTGTACACCCGGGGCTTTACCTATAAGGAGCTGTGCGGCGCTGGTATTGGTGTTAGCGCCTGCATCCTTCGCGGCCACAACATTTACCGAACCTACCAGATCCTTTTTTCGGGCGGTTCCATAACCTATTACCACTACATCATTAAGGGCACTTACATCACTCTGCAGCTTTATGTTCAATACTGTTTTTCCGTTTAATTTAACTTCCTGCTTTGTGAATCCTATAGAAGAAAATACGAGTGTAGCACCCTGTGGTACATTAACTGAATAAGAACCATCGGTGCCAGTAACCATACCATTCTGCTTTCCTTTTTCCATTACAGTAACTCCGGGAAGCGGACTGTTATCATCGGCTGATGTTACAACTCCCTTAATGGTGACCGTTTGTGCCATAACAGGCAATGTACTCATCGGTACAAGCAACAGCAGCAAGAGCCATAATCTGGCTGGTCCTAGCAGCCTTGTTAAATGCGTAATTTTCATGCTCATAATTGTTTTTTTTGTATTATAATTGGTTATTTCTAAGTATTATCAATGTCGGACTGAACCCGGACAGCAATCTATAAGTCCGAACACACAGCTGCTGGAATGATTATAAAAGTGGAAGACGGTCTATATGGTCAGCGTTTCTAAAATACGTCATAAGCTGGTTTACTAAAGGGCACATTTGATAAAAAATAGGTATATAAATGTTAACCTATTGTTGCCTTTGTCTTGCCGGAAAGTGGCAAATTGGGTATAAATATGGTGTATTTTGTATTAAGTCAACATGGACAAACAAAGTCTAGACGCATATAAACAGACATATAGAAAGAAAAACATATCTGTTAAAGAAAAAGAAGATGCTGATACCACTGCAAATGAACAAATCGAAAGCAGGCATTATCCCATCCAGAATGGTACAAGTGATAATCAGATCTTCCCCTATAAGATAAGGTAGGATTATCATTATAGCCATCATTTTTTTGGCTGTAAACGATTAATCCGGCGATGGTAATGAAACCTACAAAAGCCTTTATAAAAACCCATAAAGGCGTTGAGTTTACAGTCTTCATAAATTAATTTAAACTGCCCGTTCGTTTGCTCGCAATAATAACAGGTGAAGATAATTAAGGCAATCACAATCTTTCTTTTGCTAATCAGTCACGAAGGCTCAGTAATTTGTTTTCTCGCCGCTCCTGTGCTAAGGGTTAAGCCATAACCAGATCGGTTATATCATTCAGTTACTTGATGGCCAAATGGTTTTTAAAACAATTGGCAATATTAACATCCGTAAAAATATTTAGTTTAATGGTTAAAACCGACCTGATATATCTGTTTCTTATATATGCTGGGTGCCATGCCGGTTAACTTTTTGAAGGTTTTAGAAAAGTAGGAAAGATTATCAAATCCGGTTTGGGCGCAAATCTCTGAATATGACATTCTGCTTGTCGCCATTAGGTACTGTGCCCGTTCAACGCGTTTTTCGTTTATATAATTCAAAGGTCTGGTTCCCGTATACTGTTTAAACTGTCTTGAAAAATAATCGGGATTTTGATTTACACGAGAAGCAAGCTGATATACAGAAAGGTCTGCGTGTAAATTGATAAGGATATAATTTAAAGTTTCTGCAATTTTTATCGGTATAACCTTGTGTTCCGGACTTTTAAAAAGCTGGGGATTTAGGAACCTGGCGGTTAACAGCATCAGGATTCCCTGGGTTTCCAGATACGCCGAAGTGTTCTGCTGGTTGTTAAGCTCCTGATATTCTTTATAATAAATATCTTTCTCGTAGATTTTAGGATTATCTGACCGGTTTATTCCTCTTCCAGGATTAATCTGGAGCAACCTGCCAAAAAGATTAAGGTCTATTTCAGTGGCCTTTGTTTTCAATACATTTCTGTTATTGGCAAAAAGTGAACTTCCATCTGTAGAATCCTCAAAAAACTGGACAAAATACTGGCCCAGAGAATTCTTACAATTTAAATTACATAGCGTGAAACTGGGAACAATATATAAATAGCCAGGCTCTAGCTTTAGCAAGCTTTCAGCATCTGATATTTCACCCTCTCCCTCATCTATATAGTAAATACGGTAGTACGGGCTGATCACATTTCTATAATTCCATTTGGCGTTAAGTCGCACATAGTCAACATTAAGAAGTGAAAAACTATGCCGTAAGTTTCTTTTGATCATCTCAACTACAAATATGCAAACTACCTTAATATCTTTAAACGTATGCGTAAGATTTCAAATATAATAAAAATCGGTTTTTTACAAATACCCCTTTTCAATTAAATATGAAAGAGGATAAAACTGAGGGAACCAGTTTAAGGAAAGCACTTAAAATAATTGCAATCAAGCACCCTCAAAAAGAACTTAAGTCCTTTTTTCTATAACGATACTTTTTTAAAACGAAAAAAGGCTACCAAAAGATCCGATAGAATAGAAATCAATAACCCTGACTACAGATGTAAGAAAACACAAAAAGTCGGTTTTTAACAAAAAAAATCGGATTAGGTCATTGTTTTGAGATTATTTCATATCAATTCTTAAAACTGAAGCACTACTAACAAAAAAAGCGTTAAAATTAAGTATCACCACGCTAACGGTTCGTTTTACCACGCTAATACAAAAATATGAAAGTAAAAGCTTAGAATTAAGCAATTGGCTACTAAGCAAATGATGTATGAACTTATAAGTTTCAGGGAAATAATTTTAGATGCCCTTACTACAGGAACAGCATATAAATGGCCACATAAGGAACTGCAAGATGAAATCTTAAAGGAAAGTAAACGGATATTCAGCTCCATTCAGCATAATATCACACAAATAGAGCCAGATGATAGATCAAGGACTTATTTAACACAACATCAAAGGGGATTGATTCAATTAATAGATGAATTAGAAGCTATGGTGGACCGGGAGATCCCCAATGCAGATCAGAAAAACAAAACTGAAGAAATTAATAGCGTAGTAAATTTACTCAACCAGATGGTTTTGGACCTTCAGCAGTATTTGCCATATTATTTCGACCATCATAGCCCTGTTTCTATAATTACCCAGAAACAACTCCTATTAAATATTGCAGAAAATTCCAGCCAGATTCTAAAAAACCTTGAAGAACTGCAGACCGATAATGAAACCAACGCGGTTTTTACGCACATCTTTGAATACCTAAATAGCGGTATAAGCCGTTTCACTTTTGAACAGGCCGGATATCTGCATGATTTTTTCGAATCACTTAAAATAGAGCTAAAGAAATTTGCAGCCCCTTTACAAATGCCTGAGATTATCCTACTGCTTACCTCCTTAAATTTCAATCATCCATCTTTTTATCATTCTTGCTGCAGTCATTTTAACCATGAACTTCAACAGTGCGAAAACATTAGCGAGCAATATAGATTAATCCATTTCTTTAAGAAGTTAATTGGGCAGGTCTTTAAAATGATAAGTAAACCATATAATAGAAATTTGCCCGATATTGATGAATCGCTGCTAAGGTATCTGGAAGGTGAGATCAGCTACCTCAAATCAATTGACACTATAGCCGAAGACTTGAGTTCTGGTTGTATTTTGGACAGCAATTTTAAAGTAAACTTTACCGTAAGGCAGCTCGCTGTATTCATAAATCTACAAGTTGAGGCCGGTATCATCACAAGCCAAAGCCCCAAGACATTACATCAATATGTTACGAAACATTATAGTACTATAGAAAAAGATAACATATCAGAAAAAAGCTTTAAAAATGTTTACTATGGAAATGCGCGAAAGGATGTTGAAAAAGTGATCGACAAAATTGTCGCCATGTTGGCCATTGCCCATGAAAAATACTAACTAAGAAGATGTAACAGATCCTTCCGGTGTAAAAAATCAACAAATTCAAAATACCAGTGCTCTGAATAATCATCCAGCTCATGTAGTTCTTTTTGAGGGGTCCCGATAATATCTTGAAGCGTAAAAAAACCCATTAGCTTACTTCTGAGCTTAAAATTCTCGGATAGTGAGAGTTCTGCAATTGGCAGGTTGAGGAGAAAGTGATTTGATTGGGAAAAACTATCCATAAAAAAGCGTGGGTTAACCCGATATCCGCTTTAGAGGCACCGCAAAATGCCCAGACACAAGATAAACAGGCACCCACGCGTAGCGTAGGCAACCATCTATTTTTTCCTGTGTCTTTTGAAGTTTTGCGGTTTTCTAAAACAGTAAAATAGCGTTTGCTACAATATCAAATATGTAATTAATTTTTATTTCATAGCCCAAATATAACAGATCTGAGCCTTTTATTCCCTGAAAACAAAAAAATAAAAGGGTTGCCAGGGGTTGCTACATCAGCAACCTGACAAAATGTAAAAACGATATTTCTTTACATCAAAATAAAAATCATGGAAAAAGAACAATACATCAGACGACTGTCGTCCTATCAAAAACTTTCATTGGGGTTAAAAGCTTATCTCAAATTTACCCTTCAGGAAACCCAGTTCGAGCGATCAGAAAAAAATGACCTTTCGAAGGAAGGACGTGGCGGATACTGTTATTTAGCTAAAGGAAGCGCAAGGATTTATCGGTATGATGAAAAAAGCGAACAGGAAATTACTTTGATTTTCTTAAAAACCGGACATATCATTCCAGATACTTGTGCCACTGCAGAGCACCTTCACAGAACACTTTATATCGAATTTCTGGAAAATACCGTCCTATATAGCATTCCCGAAAAACACATTGACAACATCCATAAGCTCTTCCGAGAGGCGGTGAAACTTACAACTGCAATCAACGCTGATGCGTGGGCAATTACCATTACCGCACTTACAAATCTGAAACTTCTGGAAGCAAACCAACGACTGGAGAAATTACTTGAAACCTTTCCGGATATTTTCAGCATCACCGCCGTAAAGGACATTGCCTCTTACCTTGGCATCCATCCCACGACACTAAGTGCGATGAGAAAAAACCTGATCAGGTAAAATCTCAAAAAAGATAAAAGAAATAAAATATTTAGCCATATCGAGCCAAAAAACCAATATAGATATGATACGCTCAAGAGAAAACACCTCATTTTCCCATCTATATGTGATGCCACTAAAGATGTAAAATTCCAACTTCGGGTAAGCAAATAAAAAATAAAGCAATGAATGCCAACAGCCCTAATCACAATAATGTACACTTTATTTCTGCAGTATTCATTTTACTATGGGTCTACACCGCAGGCAGCAAGCTTACCAGCTTTGAAACCTACAGACTGGAAATGCAACACCAAGTTTTCAGCCCGATAGTATCGGAGCTACTTATTTACATTATACCAGCCGCAGAAATCCTGGCAGCAGGATTACTGCTGTTCCAAAAAACCAATAAAACGGGGATGATCCTTTCAACCCTGCTCATGACCGCCTTCACCATCTACATCGTACTCATCATCTCGGGCTATTTCCCAAAAGTGCCATGTAACTGTGGCGGGGTAATCCGCGCCCTAGGCTGGAAAGCCCATCTGGTATTCAACCTGATCTTTTTAAGCGCAGCAATCCTTGCACTATATAACACACCAAAGCGGGAGGTAAGTGACAAAGAGTAACAGACAACCTGGGCCTGGCCAGCCCAAAAGAAAAGAACCACAAAGTCCGATGGCCAAAAACAAAAGGAAAAAACATAAACCGGCCAGCTGCCTGGGCCCAACCGTCAGGCAGAAAATTTAAACTAAAAACATGTCAAAAAAATTCAACTTAGGTCTTGCAGCCCTTGTATTGGGGTTCGGCCTTATCGCCACACAAAGTGCATTTACAGCAAAAACAACTACCTATTACCATTACAAAACAACCAACGGCCCTGTTCACGAGACCAGCTCATGGGAACCGGCAGCTGAACCCTCTAGCTTTGAATGTAGCGGAGCTCCGGAGGTGCCATGCACAATCGGAATTGAAACGTCCCTTTCGACCTATCTTTCTGGCAAGGATAACGAAGCCGTGTTGGAGTCGCAGGAGCTGATCTCTGCCAGGGAACAATAACAACAATCAATGGTGCAGAAAAGATCTGCACCATTGCATTTATGGGTTCTGTTCAAGACACGCCACCTCGATTACCCGCTCCGGGATCGGTAGTGCAAAAGCAGAACTGTTGGCTTTCAGACTATACACCGTCCCTTTAACGCTTCTGCTAAATGAAATCCCTGCACCTTCCCTGTTAAGCCTTTTAACATCTACCCATCTCAAGCCCCGGAGCAACAGTTCTTTTCTCCTTTCCAAAAGAACCATATCCAGTACCTCCTTCTGATCGGCGCCCGATTTTTCGACAAACGTATTCTTTTTATAACGGTTACGAAGCAAACGGTTTAGATCAGACAGTGCCTCCGAGAGCCTACCGGCCCTGGCCAGAGACTCACTCCTGATCAGTAAAATCTCATTCACCGCAAGCCCGCTGAAGAAGTTGGAATTACCTTCATAGCTCCCTTTAAAACCAAACGTACCATTTTTGTTGTCATTAAAAAATATCGTTCTGCGCAGATCATTAGCATCATACAGTGCATAAAGCGAAGGATTGATCTTTCCTCTGGCATTGGTCAGCACTGGAGAAGTAAAATAACTATCATGCAGCACCTCGGCATTAAACTGTCCGATAGGATATGCCGCGGACGCATTCAGCAAATTATAATCCAGCAGATCTGATTTCAACAGCAGACATGAATCAGCATACAACAACGAAAGATCATATCTGCGCATCGACCAATAGGCCCTTGCCAGAAGCGCAAATGCTGCTGGTTTTGACGGTCGCATGACATGGACAGCCTTTATAGGCAATGCTGCAGCAGCCCTTTTCAGGTCCGAAATTACTTGCGCATAGCCAGCCGCAACAGTCGCCCTGGTAGAAGGTTCATTAAAATCAGCGTTCAGTTTCAACGGCACCCCCAGATCACTGTCTGACTGCTCATTATAAGCATTCCCCCAAACATACAGGCCCCGAAGGTGGTTTTTTGCCCTGAGGTAATAAGCCTGCCCAGATACATTATCCCACTCAAAAGCATTACCTGCATTCCTATCAATTTTGCGGATAGATTCGAGCACTACGTTTGTCCGGTTGATCGCCCTATAATTATGAAACCATTCATTCGATTCCTGCAAGAATATATTTGCCCGCTGCCAGGTATACATATTCCGCTCATTCTCTGCCCTTGCCGCCAGATCTACATCAGTCAGGTATATATCATCGGTGCTCACTTCCGCTGAATTGCCGTCAACATAGTTTATAAGCTGATACTGATCCAGTAGCGCCTGCAGATCGGGAAGCGTCTCAGGGATTGCCTGTGACTGGTTGGACTTTGCATCCAGAAATTTCTTGCATGAACTGAACACCAACAGTAAAAACATGCCCAAAAAGATTAACCTTTTCATATCTTAATATTTATAAAGATGATTTAAAACCAAATGCAATGCTCCTTGCATCAGGTATACCCACATAATCAGGATCGATGCCTTCTTTGTTGGCCCGCCAGATAATCCCCAGGTTACTGGCCACTACGAACAACTGCAGTCTGGAAAACCCTGTCTTTTTTAAGTCGGTCGGCTTAAAATCATACCCTAAGTTCACATACTGCATCCTGATGTGGTCCTCCTTTAATACGTTGATCTCCGAACCCCAGTAAAACTCATCCCGCACATTGGAATTGGGATAGATCAGACTGGGAACACTGGTGATCAGCTCATCCCCTGGTTTCTGCCACCGCTTTGCATAGTCAGCGTTCCCCTCGCGGCCGATGAAAAGCGATCCATAGTCCAGTGCACGTTTCCTAAAGTAATAACCCAGCTTAAAACTCATCCTCACGCTTAAGGTAAAACTGGCATAGGAAAAACTGTTACCCAATCCGCCCGAAAATAACGGAAGCGCAGTACCATGGTAGACCATATCCTCAAACTTCAGCGAGCTTCCCATCAGCGCATCATAATTTTTGCTGACCGCACCGTTCAATATCCCCTGCGGATCGCCTGTGGCCGGATCAAGCCCGGCCCACTTGAAGGAGATCATCCCAAAAAGCGGGTAACCCACAAGTCCGGTATAAGAAACGTTGCCGTTCAATTTCCCCCTTCCGTTAAATGTACTGTTGTAATTCTTGAGCACCCTGTCCTTGTAATAATTTAAAAAGAAGTCGGTTGACCAGTTAAACTTTCCTGTTAGGTTCCGACTGCTTAGTTCCAGATCTACACCGTCCCCCTGGATTACACCAGAATTCTTGATTATAGTGGCACCAACCCCCGCAGTGAGGTCAATGGGGGTCAAAGCAAGCAGGTCAACCGATTTTTTACGGTAATATTCCAGACTGCCCCTTACCCTGTTTTCTCTAAACCCGAAATCCAGCGCAGCATTGAACATAAATATCCGTTCCCATTTCAGTTCCGGATTGGCATAATTACTGAACAGCGCATAAGGGCTCTGTGTGAAGACCGAATTGAAACCAGAATAGGAAATCGTAGTCACTGCTGTGCTCCGGGGATCAGTATTTCCACTTGCGCCGAAAGTTGTCCGCAGTTTCAAAAAAGAAATCAGGCTACTGCGCCAGAACTTCTCTTTTGAGATATCCCAGGAAAATCCTGAAGAAAACAGCGGGTTCCATTTATCATTCGTCTTCAGGCCAAAAAGATTGGAAGCATCACGTCTTCCACTCAGAGAAAGCGTATAACGGTCATCAAAAGTATAGGCCAGGTTCGCAAAAGTGGAAACATAACGGTTCAACGTTTTCCCGAAAGCATCCCTATTGGTGATATACTCCAGATTCCCCGTCACAAAAGTTCTCACCGGATCCAGGTAGTTTACAACAGAAGTCGTCAACGTAGATTCATTCAGTCCATACACCCTGCCAGCGTTAGTCTCTGTACCATTGCTCCTGATCTCGCCACCAATGATCCCCGAAAGTGCATGCCTGCCCATCACCTTATCGATATCTGCCTGACCTCTCATGTTATGTCCCTGCAGCAGCGAATAGTCTTGGTCGACGATGCTTCCCAAAGGAATATTCCGCTTTAAGGTACCGCCTGCATCAATAGAAGAAAAAACATTCACCAGATTCCGCACCAGATAACTCTGCGGGGTATTTACCGATTTTATTTTCCCGTCCTGCTGCTCAAATTGATAGGTTGCAGCCACTTTAAGCCAGTCCAGCACCTGATAAGATGCCCTGAACGACGCCAGTACATCGTTCACGTTATTGACCGAACGGGTATACTTATAATCTTCCAAGGGATAATATCTCCAGTCCAAAAACTTACCGTTTCCTGCCGAGCTGATATAACCGGTCCTGTAATCGGTAATGACCGGAAGGGAATTCCCATTCTCATCCGCTAAGCGCGTATAGGGCGGAAGCATCCCTGTGGCCGAATTGATCTGTGACGGATCGGTCCTTCCGTTTTTGCTGTTCGTATAGGTCAGCATCAGGTTCCCCGTTAAGGTAAGCCTAGAGGTTACCTTGAAATTCTGTTCTGCCTTTAAGTTATAGCGGCTGAACGGCGCGGCAAGCGAACTCACATTATGGTCAAAGCCCGCCGACAGCAGCCAGTTCCTTTTTTCGGACCCCGCCCCCATCTGCAGACTGTACTGCTGGGCGGTTGCATTTTGGAACACATATCTGTCCAGATCCCTTCTCAGGTCGTAGCCCCTCAGTACATCGATCCTAGATTTCGCATCGCCCGCATTGATCAGCCCGTCCCTGGCCGCAATCCGTAGTTCCACCACCTCAGAGAGCGGCGCCCTGGCAGTCCCCACCTCAAAACTCGTATAATAACCCTTATCAAAAAGAAAGTTCTCCAGATCAATAAAATCATCTACTGATATTTTGCTCTGGTAATACTGATCAGGTTTTCCTGTTACCTTCAGACTCCCAGAAAAGGATACCTTCAGTTTATCATTGAACCGCGCCTTTTTGGTATTGATTACAATCACCCCATTACCTGCCCTGGCGCCCCAGATCGAGGCTGCAGCCGCATCCCGCAGCACCGTAATACTCTCCACATCATTTGGATTGATATTATTAATATCCCCCTCATAGGGGAAATTATCCAGCACGATCAGTGGACTTCTCGGCCCCCGCAGCGTCCCGATCCCACGGAT
>CBFGNP010000016.1:0-16524 GCA_965650095.1 uncultured Pedobacter sp.
AGATATCCGTTGGGCTCTGGAGGGAATCTTGTTACGATACCTTCAGGATAAACCTGACCACGGATGTCTTCATCAATGATTGCCTCAACAAAATTTAATGATTCCCCCATGCTATTTGTCGTTTTGTGTAATTGTTAAATCACGTATCAGCCCTTTACGCTACAGCACCATGTTCCATCGCCGATAAAAATCGCTCACAATCAAGAGCCGCCATGCAACCGCTTCCGACAGCGGTCGCCGCCTGGCGATAAATTGGATCTTGAGCATCACCACAGCAGAAAATGCCTGGAATATTTGTATGGGTAGAACGGTCTTTTGTTTTAATGTAACCTATCTCATCCATCTCAATCCAGGGCCTGAATACAGCCGTGTTCGGGCTGTGACCGATAGCTATAAAAAGGCCCGTGATAGCCAATTTAGTTTCCATCAGGGTTACATTATTGAACAGCCTTGCGCCATTAACCTTTAGCCCATTTCCAAGTACTTCTTTTACGTCGACGTTAAATATGACCTCAATGTTAGGCGTGTTTTCTACCCGATGAATCATTGTTTTCGAAGCTTTGAACTTCGATTTACGAACCAGCATGTACACTTTCCTACAAAGTTTTGACAGGTGTAGTGCTTCCTCGGCAGCGGTATCTCCTGCACCCACAATAGCCACGTCCTCATCTTTAAAGAAAAACCCGTCGCAAGTCGCACAAGCCGAAACACCGCTACCAGAATATTGCTGTTCTGAATCCAGTCCCAGCCACTTCGGCGTTGCTCCTGCGGCAATAATGACGGATTCCGCAAGTACTACTTTCTTTTGGTCGATTGTAATTTTATAAGGTGGTTGTGAAAAATCAACGGAACTGATAAATCCGATGCGTAAATCCGCACCCATTCTGGAAGCTTGCCTGTGAAAGTTTTCCATCATTTCCGGCCCCATCACACCATCCGGATATCCAGGATAATTGTCGACATCAGACGTTTTTGTGAGCTGTCCCCCGATAAGCAACCCCGTATATAATACGGGCTTTAAATCCGCGCGAGCCGTATAAATGGCGGCCGTATAACCAGATGGCCCAGATCCGATAATCAAGCATTTTATTCTTTCATTCTGTTCTTTATTCAATTGTATTTGTCTTTTAGTGATAAGTATGTTTTATTCTTGTTTTATTTTATCGTTGTACAAGTGCCTGAACTTCGCCAGTTTGGGATCGATTACTGCCTGGCAATATCCTCCATCTGGATTCCTGTTATAATAATCCTGATGATAATCTTCAGCTTTATAAAAATGTTCGAACATTTCCAGCTGCGTCACAATCATATCCGAATATAATTTTTGCATCTCATCAATAATTTTCATTGCAGCTTGCTTTTCCTCTTCAGTTCGGTAGAAAATTATACTCCGATACTGGGAACCTCTGTCTGCACCTTGTTGGTTTACGGTTGTGGGGTTATGGGTGCTCAGATGTATGCTCAATAAATCCTCAAATGATATTTCATCCGGATTGTAGGTGATTTCAACCATTTCTGCATGTCCGGTTCCACCACCGCAAACCTCTCTATAGGTGGGGTTAATTACCGTTCCTCCACTGTAGCCACTCTCCACTTTTAATACGCCCTTCAGTCGTTGGAATACAGCTTCGGTACACCAGAAACATCCTCCACCAAAATCAACCTTCTTTTCGCGGACATCTATTTTTTTTAAGGAAACGGCGTTCATGCAGTAACGAAGTCCGCTCGGCTTTGGTCCGTCCTGAAAGACATGCCCAAGGTGGGCATCACAGGTGTTACAGAGGGCTTCAATTCGTATCATACCAAAGGAAACATCTTTATGATAAGCGACCGCATTTTCCTTTATCGGCTGAGTGAAGGAAGGCCATCCGGTTCCGCTTTCGAACTTTGTGTCCGCATCAAAAAGTTCCGTACTGCAGCAAACGCAGGCATATCTTCCCGGTTCGAAATAGGAACAAAGGTCAGAGCTGAATGCACGCTCTGTACCCTTAAGCCGGGTAATATTGAACTGCTCTGGGGTCAGGAGTGCTTTCCACTCTTCAGGTGTTTTTTCTACTCTTTTGTCGGGGGCAGGGCTGCCGTTATTGGCAAATTTTATAACATCAAGCCATTTTAGCATAATTGTATTATTTAAGATTAAAAAATAGATTCAATCGTAAACTCTTTGCCATTGAAAACAAAGGATTCATTTTGTTTCTTATCCATGAGTTCCTGATAAAACGGTGCATCAGGTGACATCGCCACAAAATGCTTCCCTTCCAGATCAAATTGACACGCGGGTATCCCAATAATAAAATATTGACCACCGACCAGTGCTACTGCACCTTCTGTTACAGACGTTTTAGTACTGAAATCCAAATTACGAAGCATTTCAATTTCATTTTCACGTTGATGAATTTGCCTTTCCAAAGCCTCCAAATATTCTTCAGTCTGTATTTTATGTGAGTTATCATCAGCATCTTGAACATCTTCAAGATTTAGATTGCCTCCCTTTTGATAGTTTGCATAGTCATCCCTTAGGCGTTGAAGGGTTTCTTCGTGCTGCTTTATAAGTGTCGCCTTTAAAGTAACTTTATCCATTTATCGTCTTGTTTTTCGGTTATAAGTATTGCTTAAATATGGATCACCGGGTTTAATAAGCTTTCCCTGTCCCATTTTGAAAGATTTGCAGCAGCTTCATACGTACTATGCAGAAAGTCAAGCAAAGTTTGGGAGGGATTGTCCGACTCTTGTACTTCTTTATACGGAAGCAGAAATTCTCGTAAGTTTTCGTCGTAATAAGCGGTGTCAGGTTTTAAATCAGACTTTTTATAGTTTTCTGGTTCAGGATAGATATAGCTGTAAAAAGCAGCGAAAGGAACTGCTTCACTTCCGGGCCAGAATCCGCAGCTGCATACTTCATGAGAATAGGCTTCCTGTGCCACCCAGTCAGGTAGATTGGGAATGCCGCCAGGATGTAAAGGGGCCTCCTTGCCGGAAAAACGGGATACTACTAAATCAAAGCTTCCCCAAAAGAAATGCACAGGACTGCATTTCCCAGTAAATTCCGCTCGAAATTTGGTAAAAACCTCGTTAGCATTTAAAAGTGCCTGATGCAAATCGGCGGCATGCTGCGGATTATAGGCGGGATATGCTTCGTCCAGATGAAACGGAGTAGGGTTCTCTATTTCACAGGGAATGGGATTTATTGGACAGTCAATCCCAAAATCTTTCAGGGTTGCCAGCACATGCCTGTAACAAGAGGCTACCGAAAGAGAGTTCAGGTCGAAAACCTGTTCTTCCATTTTACTGGTTATAATCTGTAACCGATGTCGCAAGAAATCATAGTTAATTTGAAAGTGCTTGTCATTTCCAGGAATATCGCCAGTGGTTAGTCCGAACGGCGTTACCAACAAGGTAACATGCCAGGAATGATTAATCCACGGAAGTCTTGCTAATTTAACTTTTCCCGCCATCTGTGTCCATCGATGGATCGTCTCGTAAGTCTGTTTTGCCTCTTTATAGGATAATTCAGGCCAATTTTCTTTTGTCATTTGTTCCTAAGTTATATGTCAGGTACCTTGTTAATAAAGGACACTGGTTTATGTCAATGACTTCCTATCGTCCGGTGGTCAGTAGCCTTTTGTTCGTGTGATTAACTTTGCTTTATATATCATCCGGGCCGCTGAACGTCTTCTTTCCGCATCATTATGGCATAAGTGTTAGAGTCCTACAGGCTTTAACCATCTAAACCTGAAATTGTTGTTTAAATCCGTTGATTAAACTGCCGTCCAAATTGCATTCATAAACCAGGATTTGGAATCCAGGAATTCTGCAGTTTGGATAAATCCATTATGAATCGCCATTTCTCGAATCTGATCTTTTGAATATTTCTGTGATATTTCCGTCCATATGCATTCATCCTTTTTAAAAGGTATTCGGGCGCCGGGTAGATGAACCACCATATCACTTAAACAAACAAGATAGCTTTTCGCCGCTCCCGTCAAAGGATCATAGCTACAATAGTGATCAAACTGGTCGATCTTGAAGTCCGCTTCTAATTCACCGTTAATTCTATCCAGGAGGTTAAGATTAAATTTCCGCGTAAGCCCCTCCCGATCATCGTAAGCGCGCTTGATGACAGCGGGGTGTTTAACGAGATCAAACCCTATTACGCACTGATCACCGGGTTGTAAATAACTACGTAATTTTTTACAGAATTGGTTACTTTCCACTTTTGTCATATTTCCGATATTGCCCCCTAAACACATCACAATCTTTCGCGTTTTCGTTAGTAAACAGTGGGATGATAATTGGTCAAAGTAGTCCCCTACTAAACCATTAAATCGTAAATAGGGATCTTGAGCCGGCAGAAATGTTTGTAATTCATTGATTATATTTTCAGATATGTCTATAGGTACGTAATTAAAAGATACATCTGCAGTACTAAGGGCGCGTAGCAAATGAATTGACTTAGCGCAATTGCCAGGCCCTAACTCGATTAATTCAAAGTCTAAGTTTTGCGCTGTTAAACAGTCGACGATTTCTTTAGTTTGACAGGTAAAAATTTCCATTTCACATCTGGTAAGATAGTAATCCGGTGACATCATTATCGCCTGAAATAGACTGTCGCCCTTTTTGTCGTAAAAATATTTTGACGGTAGCGTTTTTGGGGTTTGAGTCAGACCTTGGATAACATCAAAATAGAAATCTTTACTTTCTGTTTTAAGCCTGTATTCATCTGCGTCTGTTGATATCATATATTAAGTGGGGTTTAAAACAATAAACTAAAATTGCATGATTTTTTAAATCAAGCAAGAAATAAGGAATGCAAATTAATATCTTGCACGCTTTTCCACATTGATATATGTCACATAATCGGTTAACCGATCAGACTTGAACAACGCCCACTGGAAAGGACACGTTATGTATGTACGCAGCTTTTATGATCGGCTTTTAAACTCCGATATGTTTGTACCGCCATATTGTTTAAAGAACCTGCTAAAGTGCGCGGGATTTTCAAATCCAAGTTCGTAGGCGATTTCCTTTGCGGATTTTTCTGTATAATGGAGATAGCGTTTAGCTTCTAGTACAAGCCGGTCACGGATTAGTGCAGACGGTGCCGGTTGCTTTAACAACGCAAAGACATTACTCAATGTTTTTGGAGATTTATTGAGGACAGCTGCATAAAAGCTGACCTTGTGTTCCTCCTTGAAATTTTCCTCGAGCAGTAATGAAAATTTCCGAACAATATCCATTCTTTCGTCGGGAAATCGCTGATAGCTTTCGCTCTGAAGCTTTGCCATCCTAGTCATCTTTATGATTACCCTTTTTAACAGAGTCCGCAGCATTTCTCCCTGAAAATTGTCTCTCACCATCAGTTCATTAGAAAACACTTTTTCCAAATCGGACATTTCCTCGGCTTCTTCGGTATTCAGCGTGATAAACATTGGATGCCGGATACCGTAGAAAAGAAATCCGACACACCCCACTTCAGCATCGTGATCAATGATGCAGTAAAATTCGCGGTTAAATTGCCAGGCAGTTAGGGCTTCAGGATGTTGAAATTTAAAATGTTGATTGGAAACAAGTGGAAGAACGCTCTGTGGCGGCATCGTATAGGCAATCGCATCGATAAGCACTTCCTGTGCTTCTCCCCTGTTGTATATGAAGGTATTTTCGGGCAAAGGACTTGGCAATCCAAGTCCTTTGCCCGAAAGCAGTTTATTGCCACTGTGCATCACAAACCGCGCCGACGTTGCATTTTCGCTATATTCTCTGATCATTCCCGTTCAGGTTTCAATTTTATATTTATAAATTTAGAAAAATCAACATCAATTAGATAATTGGCTCATTCTCCAGCCACCATCCGCACGGCAACAACGATTCGATTCCAGCTACCAATGGTTACCGTGTTATTTGAATACAGACTGATCAATTAATGCTTTTTGCCAATGGAAATTCATTCGGCACTTTGGTTACAGCATGCAGTATGTTACTGATGGTTCTGTCGCCAATGTGGACGATCAAATCGATGAGACTCTCTTTTGAATAACCAGCTTGAAAAAAGGCAGCTATCAATGTACCGTCGCCTGCATGTCTTTTCTCTGAAAGCTGTTTAGCAACCTTTACCAATGCATCCAGTTTTTTGTCAAAACTCGCACTCCCGCTTCTTATTTCAAGGGTCTGCTCTTCGGTGAATCCATTTAGTTTAGCGACTATGGTATGGGCACTTAGGCAATATACGCAGCTATTTACCTCGCTCACCACCAGCGTCACCGCTTCTACTTCTTTTTTGCTTAGTGAGGTCTTGCTATTTTCAAGATTAATATAAGCTTCCAGGGCGTTTTCGGAATAAGCCAGGGTCGAATACAGATTGGGAACAGCTCCGAACGCTTTTTTCAGCTGGTCGAATACTTGTTGATTTTTTGCAGAAACCTCTTCTCTTTTCAGGACTTTGAATGTGTTTTCCATTTTACTAAGTTGTTTACGTTAGAAATTTATTCGTTATTGATATTACAAAGGTAAGCCTCGGTATAGGCCTCTGAAGTATCTGTACTTCCCTTAATGATATCTATACTTCCCGATGGGATAACCTGCAATCTCAGCTTGCTTAGCAAAATCGAAACTACGATAATAAAGTGTCCGAGTGGTTTTGGATGCCTGTCAAACACATTTGGTGGAGAGGAGTAACAAGGAATTACAGGAGATTTAAATGATTTCCGTTAGGTGTTTGTAATTCGATTTTAGCGTTTGCATCGCCTCATCCATACGGCCACCCAGCATCATTTTTCCTAAGGATAATGTAAAGCCTTTTATTTGTTCCAATTCAATTTTTGGAGGCATTGCCAGCGCATTCGGATTCGTTTTTATATCTATGATAACAGGTCCGTTATGCGCCAAAGCCTCAGAAAGCCCTTCATAAATTAATTGGGGTTCATCTATAGTTATAGATTTAAAGCCCATAGCAGATCCGATAAGCGCAAAGTCAGGATTAATAAGATCTGTTTCATTATCAATGAGGCCTTGAACTTCCATTTCAAGTTTTACCATTCCTAATGAACGATTGTTAAATACGAGAATCTTGACAGGCAAATTATATTGTTTAATGGTCACCAGATCACCCAGTAACATGGACAATCCACCATCGCCACAGAGCGCTATAATTTGCTTTTCCGGATGTGCCAAAGCCGCACCGATCGCCATGGGCATCGCGTTGGCCATAGAACCGTGATTGAACGATCCTAGAAATGTGCGCCCTTTAGCAGCGTCTATGTAACGAGCTGCCCACACGCAACACATGCCTGTATCCATGGTGAAAATAGCATTATCGGACACCAGTGTATTGATCGTATGAGCTACAAATTCAGGCTGTATAAGATCCTTTGTCCCTGAATCTTTTACATAAGTATTTAGATGTGCTTTTACATGATCATATAATCCCAATTGCGCTTGGAGAAAGCTATTGTCTGTTTTATTATTTATAAATGGCAGTAGTGCCGTTAAGGTGTCCTTAATATCTCCAGTTAATCCGAGTTCCAGTTTTGCCCGCCTTCCCAATTTTTCTGGCTTATCATCTATTTGGATCAGCTTGTTGCCGGTTGGCAGGAATGGTGTGTAAGGAAAATCTGTGCCCAAAAGCAATACCACATCTGATTCATGCATCGCATGATATGCCGAAGGCAGGCCCAAGAGTCCGGTCATTCCGACATCATTTGGATTGTCATACTGTATGCTCATTTTTCCACGGAAAGTATAGCCCACCGGGGCCTTTAAAGCCTCCGCAAGATGCATTATTTCCTCATGCGCGTGAATAGCTCCAAAGCCACAAAAGATCGAAACTTTTGGATACTTATTCAATAAGACAGCAACTTTATGCAATTCCTCATCAACTGGACGTCGCAGTGTGACAGCCTTGTAATTATGCATTGCGGCAACACTTTCCTGAGCGGGCAGCGCGGCGATATCACCCGGCAATCCGATCACAGCCACACCACGCTGGTGGATGGCATGCTGTATAGCCGTTTGCATCATACGCGGAGCTTGTGCAGGTGTTTGGATTATTTGGTTATAGCAGCTGCAATCATCGAAAAGTTTTATAGTATTTGTTTCCTGATGATAGTTAGTGCCAAATTCACGGGTAGGTATTGTCGCAGCAATTGCGATCACGGGCACTCCTGCACGTTGTGCGTCATAAAGACCATTAATGAGATGTATATGTCCAGGTCCCGAACTACCAGCACAACAGCCTATCCCATCAAGTTCAGCTTCAGCTGCTGCTGCATAAGCGCCTACCTCTTCATGCCGTACATGAATCCATTTTATTTTTCCATTACGCCGTACAGCATCGTTTAACTCATTTAGACTATCCCCGGTTACAGCATATATTCTTTTTACGCCACTTTCTACCAGCATTTCAACAATCTGTGTTGCTACCTTTTTACCCATGTTTTAATTATCTAAAATATAGTGGTTAATTTTCTATAATGTTGATGTTACTGTGCAAGTCTTTCACATAAAACAGGCTTCAGCCTTCTATTCAGTTACTTTGACGCCATGCCAAAAAGCGAAATATCCTTTAATACCTTCCGCTAAAGTTCGCGGTTCAGGATAGTACCATGCCGCATCATCTACTTTTTCTCCGTTAACTACTACATTATAGTAAGACGCTACACCTTTCCAAGGACAAGTCGTGTGTGTATTAGATTCCGCGAAGAACTCTTTTTTTATTGAGTCTGGCGGAAAATAATGGTTACCTTCAACAACTACCGTATTGTCACTTTCTGCAATTACTTGATTATTAAAAATAGCTCTCATTGATATGGATTTTTAGATTTAATTTTTACTTTATACCAGGCGCTGCACTGTTTCATTTACTGATTATCGATATATTCACCTAGAGCGACAGATAACTTCTCGAAAATTTCATCTTCCACTTGTCCATCCTGCTGTTCCCATGCATCGGTTCCTTCGCCGCTTTTCGACATGGTTGTGAAATGTTCATTATTTGATACCACAATGAATACGTCATTACAAGGAATAAACAGAAGGTTGTAATACTCGCCGGTATCATAGAGATCCATCTCTAAATGAAACGCTTCTTGTGGCATTTGAGGTTCGTAAAAGTCAAAATCGTCTTTATCAGTCATAATTATTTTTTAGCTTAACAAAGCTAAATCTCAACGATTTTAAAAAAAATGGACAAAATGGACAATCATTTGTACTTCTAAGCGATTCACTGAAACCAATACTTCTAATTAAGAATATTTTTGACTCCATATTTGTTGCGAAACACTGCTCCAATAATATAATCCGCACACAAACGCAAAAACATTAGACCTCAAAGAATGTTTGGTATACTCATACTTCAGACGTATTTTACAACAAATAGTCCTTTTTGTCCATTTATTGGCCCCTTCAGATAGTGTAGCTTTGTGGTTTCGAAAGACCACTTATTATTAATAATTATGTGAATAACAACGATCAATATCCTATCCATTATATTTTGTTAAAATAGGAGAAATCGACATTTTATATAGTGAAATAGACAGTGAGAATATGGATTTTTTATTTAATGTAATCAGGGATTCCTATTAATGTTTACGAGTATATTCGATTGCTTTGAAAATTATATCAGAGCCTATAACTTATTTTCTGACGAGGAGATTGCAACTATTAAGTCCTTGGCAATACCGAAGCGACTTAAAAAGAAGCAATACATACTACGTCAAGGCGATGTTTGTAGATATCACACTTTCGTATGCAGTGGTTGTCTTCGGTCATATCGAATCGATGACAAGGGCAGAGAACATATCTTTAGTTTTTCACCTGCTAAACATTGGGTACACGATAGTGTAAGTCTTGTGACCGGAACGCCTTCGGATGAACTTATCGAAGCTTTGGAGGATAGTGATGTTATACAGTTTTCAGCAGTTAGCTTTAAAACTCTTTTGAGAGAAATACCAAATTTCGAGGTACTAAACACTAAAATCATTACAGATGATTGCAGCAGAAGTCGTGACAGAATATATATGATGACCAACCATCAGGCAGAAGAAAGATACCGACAATTTATCCAACTTTTCCCACAATTGCATCAGTGCCTTCCAGTATTTATGATCGCTTCCTATATTGGTGTAACAAGGGAAACATTAACCAGAATACGCAGTAACATGATCGATCTTTAAGCTAAGCTGCTTCTATCTTTCTTTATGTCTTGCAACATTGTGATAATTTTGTCTAATTTATCAGTTTCGAGCCTATTGAGGCCAACCTGCAACTCTTCGATTTCGCGTTTTGCTTCCAGATTGGTCCTATAATCATCATAAGCCTGAATCCTGTCTCTGGCACTTTGTCGATTTTGGGCCATCATGATTATCGGTGCCGCATAGGCAGCTTGTATAGAGAACAACAGATTAAGCAGGATAAAAGGATAAGGATCCCAATGCAAAAGATATGCTGTTAAATTGATAGCACCCCAAACCAGGATGATTGCGGTTTGGATAATAATGAATCTCCATGAGCCCATTATGTTAGTTACTTTATCGGCAAGTTGATCACCCAAGCTGCAACTGGATTCATGTTCTTCATGCCATGTTTTGATATTTTCCATTTCTATGATTATAATACACTGAGACACCCTAGTTACCGCAGTTCAAGTGTCGATATTTCAAAACAGGTGGAGACATCCCCCTTCCAAATTAAATCAAGCGCCTTTTTTGTTCGCTTTATATTCAACTCTCTTAAGGCGATTGTCTCTTAAGATGCTGGTCGCAAGCCAAACATATTGCTGTGTTTGTTCATCGAATCCCAGCATTGAGAAGGCAGTTCCGACAGGACATTCAGGAAAATCAGGAAATCCTACCCGTAGCACATATCGGCTACTATACGCCTCAAAATCAGATAAGGTAATCTTTTTCAATCCATATTTTACATAAGGATCCTCATCGTCAAAAATATAGGTGACCAAAGGCACATTTCTCAGAATCTTAGTGATCGTTTGATCTTCCATATAAAGATACATTCCTAAAAGATCAACTATTAGTCCCCTAAGCGCATACTTAGGAATGAAAACAGCAAATAAGTTTTGTGTATCGAACGCCTCCTCAGTGATGTCAAATTGATATGCTCCTTCAATAATTACGTCATCTTCACTAAAGCCCTGGTCCATGCCTGTAGAAAAAACCAAATTGTCTTTTATGATAAAGTTGTCGGAATAACCTTTAAGACGCAGTTCGTCAACTACTTTGACAAGATCATTTTCATATAATGCCATACTCAATATTTAGTTTTATGCTCTTTTAGCTTTTTTAGAATTTCCAAAGAAACGAAATTGACGGTTTCAGTGCAAGGACATATGTCACATAATATTCGACATGCTATTTTATCCTAGTCACACAGGGCGAAGCATTATCATTACCGGATTTTTTGTGACATATATCATTTATAAAAAGAAGATTACTAGCGTTCTTTATTTACCAATAAATTTGCTGGCCTCCTGAATTTAGAGGAACCCAGATGCTTTTGTACCCGGTAAAATAAATCATTATGAAAAAGATCTTTCCAACCGCACAGTTACTATTACGTTTCGCCTTAGGGGCGGGCTTCATCCTACCAGTATTGGATCGCATTGGCTTTTTGGGTGTCCCCGGAAGTGCTAATGTATCATGGGGGAATTGGGCTAATTTTGTCGCTTACGCGCATAATTTGATGCCTTATCTTCCCACAAAAACAGCTTCATTTTTTAGTGTGATAGCTACTATTGGAGAAGTATTATTTGGCATATTGCTTATTATGGGTTATAAAATCAAGCTCGCCGCCTACGGTAGTTTCGTGCTTACGCTGATATTTGCACTCAGTATGCTGTTCTTTGTAGGGTACCGATCTCCATTTGATTATTCCGTTTTTGTGGTCAGCTTTTCCAGCCTGCTATTAGCCACCCTCCAAAATAGGGAAATGCAAGAAAATCAATAAACCTATTCTATAATTGACAGGCAGCCGATATTCAGCCGTGTGATGTGAAGAATAAGGTGTGATAAATGTCATTGCTCACATGTTCATGTGAACATATTTTTACTACAGTTAATAAATTGAAAATTGATATGATGAAACCAAACATTGGAATAAGCGAACTGCATCTTGCAGAAGTCAGCCAGGTACTCTCTCACATTCTTGCAGATGAATTTGTATTGTATACTAAAACGCGTAATGCACATTGGAATCTTGAGGGACCAGACTTCCATTCAATGCATGTGCTGTTTGAATCGCAATATAACGAGCTGGCAGAGGTTGTAGATAAAATCGCCGAACGGATAAGAATGTTGGGCCACTATGCGCCAGCGACTTTAAAACAATTTCTGGAATTAACGCACCTCACAGAACAGATGAGAGACAAGAATGACAGCAAAGGTTTTATAAAGGATTTATTGAATGACCACGAAAGTATTGTCATCAACATCCGAATACAAATTAACCGTTTGGCCGAGCAATTAAAAGATGCTGGTACCAGCGATTACTTGACAGGCCTGACTGAATACCACGAAAAAATTGCCTGGATACTTCGCTCGCATTTGATATAGGTGCCGGATTGCAGGAATCGCAAAAATTTGTGGCGAACAACTTAATGTATCACTAAGAACTAAACAGATGAAATCAAAAACTGAACAGATCAAATCGTTTCCACTTCCTACTAAACCCGAAGACATAATTCCTTCGCTTGTTGAGCGATTCAACTCCGGCGAGGTCAGTAACCAGATGGCCATGTATGCCCCAGAGGCAGTTTTCATCACGAACGATGGGCGAACCGTCACTGATCACGCAGAAATAGCCGCCATAATCGGTCGTGATATCAAGCTCGGCCTACAGCTGGTGGCCCATGTGCGCCACGTGTTCGTTGCCGGCGATACCGCCCAGATCATCCTCGACTGGTCCATTGATGGAAAGGGGCCTGACGGCAACCCCGTGCACCTTGGAGGCTCGGCATGCGATATCGCACGCCGCGGCGCGGATGGTTTCTGGCGGTACATTATCGACAATAACCAAGGGACGGCATTACGATAGCCTCCGGATAAATGTAAGCCATGGCGGCTCCAGTGATGGAGGCGCCATGGCTTAGCAAGAAAATCCGCTTAATTGCTATCCTCATTGAATGATTTACGGAAAATGTCCGGCGATTTACCTGTTTGTACTTTAAAGAAACGGCTGAAATAAGCCACGTCATGAAAACCAAGTTCAAGGGCAACTTGTTTTATTGGTTTGTTACTCAAATATAATTCATGCTTAGCCTGTGTTATGATTCGTTCTGAAATCATGTCGCCAACAGTCTTTTCCAGGTGCTGCTTTGCCATACGGTTTAGTGTTTTTACGCTAACATTCAACAGCTTTGCATAATCCGACGGCCGATGCTTGCGCTGAAAGTGCTGCTCTACTGCATCGATCAGTTTTCGAATTGTGTAATGAGCTTCTGAGAGCATCTCCGAATGTATGACTCCTCTTTCCACCTTTATCCGTGAGGCGTAGATCATAAATATTTTTACCCAGGAGACCGTAATATCATAACGACCTAAACGGTCACTTTGGAGTTCTGAAATAAGGTGGTCCAGCGGATGTAGAAGTCGATCCATTTCTTCTTTGGTGATTTTTATGGAGGGAATCTCTCCGATATTCTTAAATAGTACCTGCTTGCTGGTTAATTCCAGATCGTATTTATGGTTCCAAAAAAAATCCGGGTGGAATTGCAGTAGTATGCCATCAAGCGGACCACTTGCCTCGATTTGAAAAGGTTGGTAAATCGGAAATCTGATCAAGCAATTTTCAGAGAAATCATAGGTAACCTGATCAAAGGAAAAATGGCCTTTTCCTTTCTTGATCAAGATCATTTTATAACAGTTAAAGCTATGCAGGGTTTTAAAATACTGACTGTCCTTAAGGTGTATCAGCTTAAACGCTAACACGTTGGTTTGGGGGTTAATTAATTCTATTTTCAATTGTTTATTCATCACTAAATAATTTTATCCCACTGATATAAATACCGATTACCTCAAAGGTTTTATGGACGCGAGGAAAGGCTTATTTCAATCTTTCTGCGTTCTCATGGTTGCAAAGAGTAATTTTTAGTTGCCAGGTCAGATTCCACATCTGATGGTGGGTAATTGCCAGTGCCTGCAGGTGCTGCAGCATCGTCGGATAGATGTGTGTCTATCGCGATCTCACCTTGTAACAACTTAGCAACCGGGCAATTTTTTGCTACCCAGACTAGCCTTTCCTTTTGTGCATCCGTCACCAGCTGGCCAAACGAAAGTGTTCTGAAAATCGCAGTCTTAAAAGGTTCCATCTCTTGCATCATATTTACCGAACAGTGTATATCCGTAATATCCCATCCTTTTCTGTTGATATACATACGTAAAGTGGTCAAGGTACACCCGATCAATCCGGATAGTACAGTCGTGAATGGATCAGGGCCAATATCTTGACCACCGTTGAACGAGGGCTCGTCCAGTACCAGTTCACCCTTCCTCCATTGGATGGTAACCTCCTGGCGGTCTTTTACCAGGTCGCCAGTAATGTCCTTTGCGAAGAGGTGTGAGGTTTGCTTTTTACGTATCATGATATTTGATTTTTGGAATGTTTTAGCGCGCTCTGATTCCTCATTTATGAATGCTGATGATCATTTTTCCCTTGGTCCGTTCAGCCGTATTGAATACGGCGATCGCATCGTCGAGGGCAACCACCTTGCCGATGTTTGTCCGCACTCGCCCGTCACGAGCCCGCTGGGCAATCTTACTTAACTGGGCTGGATCGGGTACGACGATAAAGTCGATCGCCAAACCATCGGTTGGCTGTACCTCTGCCGGGCCAGCTATGCTCACCAATATCCCACCCGCCCGGACAAGGCCTGCAGATCGTTTCCCGATCTCACCGCCAAAAATATCGAATACCAGATCGACTTTCCCCACATCTTCCAGGACGTCGTTCTCGAGGTCTACAAATTCCTGCACGCCGAAGTCGAGAGCCGCCTGACGACTACCGCCGCGTCCAGTGCCGATCACATACGCGCCAGCCTCACGGGCGAGCTGGGTTGCCATCGAACCGACTACGCCGCCTGCACCATGTACAAGCACCCTTTGCCCAGCCTGAAGGTGGCCATGCTCGAAGAGACCTTGCCAAGCGGTAAGGCCAGACATAACCAGGGCCGCTCCTACTGTGTAATCAATTTCATCAGGCAGGGGTGCGAGGTTACGTGCCTCAACAACCACATATTCAGCCAATGTGCCGTCGCGATACCAGTCTGTCAGACCGAACACCCGCTGCCCTACAGACAAGCCCGTTGTTCCATAAC
Organism: uncultured Pedobacter sp.; assembly: GCA_965650095.1. Classification (GTDB taxonomy): domain Bacteria; phylum Bacteroidota; class Bacteroidia; order Sphingobacteriales; family Sphingobacteriaceae; genus Pedobacter. The sequence goes on from CBFGNP010000016.1 coordinate 15,317, forward strand.
CGAGGGCAATGACCACTCCTGCCAACTCGTGGCCGGGAATAGACGGTGCCCGATCCCGGCCAAGGCGATCAATCCAGGTCGAAGGCCACGCGAGCTCATCCCCTGTGAATCCTGACGCATAGACCTGAACAACAACATCGCCATAGCCCACGCCAGATAGGTTATCGAGCCCGGCTGCATGTGGTTCCGGCCGCTCCATCAATTTCATCCCGGCAGTTCCTGCCGTTTGATCCGTTACTACAATCGCCTTCATTGCATACCTCCCTTTCTTATCGGCAAACGCTCACTTAATAAAGTGATGTTGCCATACACTATTGTTTTTAATCTAGTTTTTTGCATGGTTTTAGCATTTAGAATTCTATAACGACTATTTTTTGGGTATATAAATTTACCTTTTAATTTGGATACCTTAGTGGTCCAAATTTAAAATGCATTAGGGTCCAATTATGATTAAAAAGTTTCTTGAGATTTCATTTAAAAAAGAAGGACACCATGGCCCTTTATACCAGCAATTAGAATCGGAAATTATTCAATTGATTTGTCGCGGTATCTTGAAACCAGGGGAGGTGCTTCCCTCTTCACGTGCATTGGCACAGAGCCTGAAACTCAATCGTAAAACAGTGATTGCAACCTACGAGGAATTGGACGCACAGGGCTGGGTGGAAACCAGGGATAGAAGTGGTGTTTATGTTTCCAGTCAGCTGCCTGATACCTCCGCTCGAACAATTAACGAAAACAGCAAAAAGTTGATACGAAGCCAGCAGCCAGGTTATCCATTGATCATAAAACACCCCTCTGATGTCGCTGATAAAACAGATCAAAATAGAGAAATCAATGACCTGGGGACTCGACCACCTTTATATAAGATCGATGACGGTTTTCCTGATCCCAGAATTGCACCTATTGAACAACTAGTTCGGGAATACAGAAGATTTGGGAAAGGTCGCTTAGCAAATCAATTTCTTATGTATGGCCCGGAACAAGGTTCCTATCGGCTCAGGGTCGAACTTGCCAATTTTTTAAACCGGACCAGAGGAATGCAAGTCACCGAAAAAGATATACTGATCACTAAAGGCACTCAGATGGCTATTTATTTAACTACACGGTTACTCATCCACCCCGGAGATACTGTATTTGTACCAGAACCAGGCTATTTTGATGCGAATCGAACTTTTGAGCTGGCAGGAGCCAATCTGGTATTTATACCA